>DATBGR010000555.1:0-36642 GCA_036557905.1 Nitrososphaeraceae archaeon
TTCAGAACTAAAAAAATTACTTGATGCCAATTGCATAATAGAAAAGGTTCATCCACAAATGTTTGCTTCTGACGCAGAAGTTAATATTATAACAGTTACGGTAGTATGTCCAGATGGTAAACGACAAACAATTAGGGCTTACAGAGAGGAAGCGCACGCACTAAGGGAATTTATACGAACTGGCTAGCAAGCGAACTCCATATTGGTTATCGTCCTTTGATTTTTACTCGTCAAATATCTTAACAACCTTTGTACCATTGAATTGTCTTTTCTTTTAAATATCATTTTCTATGCACCAATACTAACACTATGGAAAAGAATTGCTTGAAAAAAAGTCATAAAATATTAGCCACCACCATTCTCCACTCTACCAGCTTCTTTCACCTCTCTGATAACGAACTCCATATAGTCCTTCATCTCGCCTTCTGTCATAGGTGGTTCAACTCCAGTCTTCTCTTCCATCATAGTCGATGCCTTCTCTGCTAGTGTCAATACTAGACCTTGTAATTCTCTTTCCATTTGAGCACTGCCAATATGGTCCAATAATTTTGATTGCTCCATAACGGATTTTCTGATTGTTTGGCGTAACGCTATATCTTGAGACACTGCAATAGCTGAAAAATAAAAGCCGCTATATATCAAGTAGCAGGATAATCCAGTAAATGATACAGCAACGAGACCATATGGAGGATATGCAGCCTGAGATACCATAGCGGATCCAGCTATGTAAAAGAGAACAAAACCGTACGCAGCAATTATCATATTGTTCCTAATAGCACTACCTCTCTGAAGAGTTCTTGCGACTGATAAAAATGCAGCCCCAAATATTACTCCTGCAAGAATTGATGCCCCAGAAGTTAGAATCATGTTGGTCATTGCATTTTCATTTTCTGATGGATTATAATATCCTAAAGTAAAAAGAGGAAATGTGATAAGGAAGTAGAGCATTGATGCAACCATTATAAGCCAGAATTTAATTTTACCTAATTTTTCTATGTATGGCCGCAGCAGCATTACAGTCCCAATCCACGAGAGAACATAGGCAATACCAGAAGTTATTTGAACTGAAAATAAAATAATATCTCCAATGGTAGCTAGACTAAACGTTGGAAAAACTGCTACATCAGTAGATCTTATTACTGATTTATGTTGTGTCAAAAGATTAGCGTAATTGACTAGACCTAACACCCCATTTACTACATAAGCTATCATAGAGATACCTAGTATCAATATCATTAAATTTTTGTTGGAAAGTCTGTACCAAGAAAGAAATGCTTTAGCTAATAAACCTAGAGTTACAATCCAAAGTCCATAACTGATAAACAGAGCCGCGTATAATACTACAGTATTGTACTCATGTGCAATAAACATCTGCAAAATAACTAGACCAATTAATCCTGCCAGTACAAATTGTGCAATAGTAACTATACTATGCATTAAATTGAGGGATCGTGCTTTAAGTTTGCTCTCTTTATTATTTTTCTTTACATAAGCCAAGATGTAGCATTGGGTCACTGCAAATATCACCCAGATACTAACAAATACAGCGATTCCTACACTAGAAGATATTTTCTCAGGTATCATATCAGAAACATCACCGATTTGTGTATCTACAAATAATGTAACTGCTAGAACCATTATAATAATAAAGAGCTTCTTGTTATCAAAAGTCGAAGCAAACAGTTCAGACTGGCTCATAGATGGCAAGCATTTGAATGTTTATAACTAGAATATTAAATGTTTTCTTGATACAAGGTTAACAATTCATTTATCGTATTTTGCTGCTGCAATACTAAAAGCACGAATAATGATTCAGATGAATAGTTTTCTCCTTTGGAGATAACGGCTCTAATGTAGTCTTTATTTTGTCCACATTCAGAACGTATCTTATTAAAGGTGTTTGGCTGTTATTGTGTTCACGAATCATTTACAAGAGGTGACATGTAATATAAGAATTCAAGTATTGAACCTTCCCTTTCACCTATGTTCAATAGACTCAGATTTACTACGAATCTTTAGCACCTGCTGCAGATAGACATCCTTCCATAAATTCATGCGGATTTATTCATGTCTATTATGAGGCCACGGACCATATTTCCATTATTAAAAATTAATTATAAACGCCCAGACAACAAATTAGTTCCGAGTCATGTCGACCATCATCTTGCGATTTGCCAACCGCATGCAATACCAAGCTCGTTCTTAGTTTTATCTGGTATAGCTCCATAAAACAGTTCAATTGGTGACAGAATAGAAGGACCTTTAGAACACAGTACGCCCTCTAATACTGTCTTCCCTTGGGATGTGAGCGCACGATGGTCTGGTGTTACTAAAGTCTCACATGGTTGAGATATATACGAGCGAACAAGTGAATTATTGCAGATGCCCCACCAATCCAGGCCTTTGTAGTACTCAACAGATGGTTCTGTCTGGTTTGGTTCTGTATTACCAGGAGGTTGTTTTTTTGGACTAGATTGATTCGCAGGGGGTTGTGATTGAATATCACTAGACGTATTACCTTTATCCGAAGTTTGTGGAGGGTAATAGGTTAGTATTACCTTTCCAATATTACTGTCCAAAACGCCATTACTTGCTTTGTAACTAAAGCTATCTGTCAATACACCATCTTCCAGTGGAAAATAAGTTGCATTAACTGAGGTTGAATTGATTTTTGTAAATGTAATAGTTCCTTCAGCTGGTTCCGTGTAAATCAAAAAGTTTAATGATTTGTTATTAGGGTCTATACCACGAAGTGTTGCATTTAATCCCTGTTTTAGTATAACTGTCTGATTAGTTACAATAGGCTTGTCTGAGACCTGTATCTGATTGGCTGTTAATGAATCTACCGGCGATTGTTGCTCTGTCAATGCTATCTGTTTCAAAGCCTGGTCAATTGAAGTATCGTTTATGTCATACCCATCATCTGGTGTTTTAACTATTTTGCCATAACACTGCGCCTCAGTCAAATATGTTGGGCAAGATGTATAACCTTCGTCATCTTCTGCGGCGGCTGGGTCTAATCCAAAAAATGGCAATATTTTCTGCTCCACAGTCGGTCTCTGATAATTCTTTGAAGCATAGTTATCGCAAAGTGTAACGTTTGGATAAATCAGGCGCTGAATACAAGAATGAAATGATGCATTGACTGGCACATTTTCAAAGGTAAAGATGTGTGATTCAATTGAATTTGAATTGTTTTCAGGTTTAAGGTTATCTAAATTTTGACAGATTGATTGTGGATATCCTCCTGAGACTGTTGTACATATTCTAGAATTTGCAGTTTCGTCGGTAATATTACCTTTAAGGATAATTATATTGAACATCTTTAAAGCTTCTACTCGTTTTGGTAAATTACCAGAACATGCATCAAAGCCTTCATTATAAACTTGCATGAAAGCCTTATTATGGAAGCTTGATCCGTTTATGGATTGGCTAATGTATCTCTCTGAGGGATTGGGGATTTGTGCATCAATGCATCCACGATCATATCCGGATGTATTTCCAGATTCGACTATTTTGGTGATAGCATTTTGTTTATCAAATAATGTACCAGTATTCGTTGAATTTATCGATAAAGCCTTATTATAGTACTGTATAGCTTTCGTGTAATTACCTTGGTTGTAAAAAGCATTACCTATACCATCTAGGGTACTACCTTTACCATTTAATGCATTCTTATAATTTGGATCTATAGCTAATGCTTTATCATAATATTGTACAGCTTGTGTGGCTTTATCATAATACTGAATGGCTTGCGTATAGTTACCAGGGTCGTAAAGAGTGACTTGATGAAAAAGAGCATCGGCTTTATTAGTTAATATCACTTTATCATTTGGATCTATTGCTAAAGCTTTATCATAATATGGTATGGCTTGTGTGTAATTGCCTTGGCCGCTAAGAGCATTACCCTTGCCATTTAGTGCGCTGCTATCCTCTGGATTTACCGCTAAAACTTTATCAAAGGACTGTATAGCTTGTGTATAGTTACCCTTACCATTTAGTGCATCACCCTTTCCATTTAGTAAATTTATGTCATTTGGATCTATATCTAAGACTTTGTTGTAATATTGTATAGCCTGAGTATAGTTGCCTTGGTTGAAAAGAGCATCACCTTGATTGACCAATGAAGAAACTTCAGCAGATGATGAGCTATTTCTTCGATTAATTGGAGATGTTATGGATCGTATATCAGTATTATTTTGGGGTGGTTCACGAAGTGTTGATCCTAGTGCTAATGTCACATATTGGTTGATAATGCCTTTGCCTTCAAATTCAAAAAAAGGAGTAAACGATTTATTAGAAAGTAAACTTACTAAAATCACTGATAAAATTAACAGTAATTTTGTCTTATCATACAACATGGACATCAAACCTGTCTCCTAATTGTTATCACTTCATCATTTGTAATTCTGTATTGGGCATAAGATACAATCGAATTTGAATTTGAGAGATTTATGTATAAGTTAACACCTAAGCCAATACTTGTCTTCTCTCAATCTCCTGCAACCTAGCTGATAATGACACAAGTTGATCTGATAGTTGCGCTATGGCATCATCTTTTACTTTATCACGCTGTCTTAATGACTGATTTACTTCTTCCAATTCTTCCACCTTAGTTTGAATGTCGGCGCCCTGTCTTTCTAACTGATGGATATTTAGAAAGGTTAAATATGGTTCAATTTTACGGAATAATTCTGCTTTTTCTGAATCTTTTTTGCGCCAATATGTGGAACCTAAATGTCCTATAAAATAGTCGGAGTAATCGGCATAACCTAGATCTGAAATGGTAGTCTTTACGTACCGCCTAAAAGAATGAAGGGTTATCTGCCTGCGTCGTTCGTTACCATCCTCTCTTGCACCCTTACCAATACGATCTAGTGTCATCTGAAAAGACTTGACCAAATCCTGATAGAGCCAGAGATAGTTTGGTCTCTCTGTACCTTGGTAAACCGCAAATACTAGATCAGTAACATTCTTGGTAGGACTTCTGTATTCTGAGATAGTTCTTCCTCCATCTTGTCTGTCTTTGTAGCAAACTCTCCTAGTCCTATACTTGTAATCCAACCATGATTTTAATTGACGGACTGCTTCGTCGGTTAGAAAAATAGTTCTATCAGTTCTAGTCTTTGTATACTGACCTCTTACAAACAGTCTTGCAGGACTAGAGTCTAAATCTAAATCTTTAATACGAACTGATAAGGCCTCTCCAGCACGCATTCCAGTTGCCGCTAAGAGCAAAACATAAGTCTTTATTCTGATGTCTGATGCAGCATTTAGTATTTCCACAATATCCTCTTTAGATAATGCCTCCTTGTTTTTTCTGATTATTCTAGGTAGCTTAACCTTTAGTTTGAACCTTCGTGGACTAATATCTACATCGTGATATTCAAGAAAGTTTTTCACAGTCACCACTCGCTGCTTCAGAGTAAGTGTTGAAATCTTTTGTTGATTCAAATATTTAGCATATTCGGATAGAAGAGAATAGGGGTCTTGTTTACCGTTTTTAATGTTAGAAAGGATATCTTCTACCAGTTGTGAATATCTCTTCTGAATAAATACTTCAAAAGTCCTGAGTCGTGCATGATACTCCCTTGCGGTTAACTTATTCATCATATTGGTGTCTGCAATGTAGTCTGATATTATCTGACTCGCCATTGAATTGCTGTTTTGACTCGTTATAGTTTCCAAACGCTTACCGTTAATCATTACCCCTTTTATATACCATTTGTATTTATAGTTGGATATTCACTGTCAATACTTCGATTTATCGCATCCATCTTTGTATACTAGATAGCATTAAAATCGGTCGTCTAGCCAGAATCCTGATCCTTACTAGAGCTAAACGAACTGCTGCCCTTACTCTCCCTGGTGAATATTAACGGCCCAGGGCCATTTGCGACAATGGCAGCAATACCAAGCAGACATACCACTACAAGGAGCAGCCAAGCTAACAACTAGCATAGGAGTCATGACAACAGGCTTCTTTACATAAGGTTCATTGGAGATACAACAATACAAGAAAAGGATTGTGGTAAGATTCAAAAAGATAGGATCTTGGAGATGAAAAGGTGGGCCCAGATTTCTAAAAAGAGCCAGAGATAAGGAACAGCGACATAGACTAAACTTAGCGAGCGTAGCAGCAAACTTAGAAACACAAGCACGACATACTTGGGCGCATTGTTTGCACATATCCATGTCAAATTTATCGCATTCTACAACACATGATTCATAAATATCAGCCTATTGTCCACATATCTTATTACTAAACTCGCTATTCCATGACATATACTGCAAAGATAGAACGCGTATATCTGCGCAGTCACGACAAAGTTGAATACACTTTACCATACTCTTGGCGTCATCTGCAACTAGACAACATTCACTAACACAATATTCACATGCTTTAAAGCAGGCATTACATGCATCAATACAGCTTTGGTATTTTTATTTTGGAATACTATAGATATATACAACTAGTCACTGTAGAAGATTATATATCTGCTGTTGCACGATCATATATAGAGACTCACTGTCCTATATCGCTGGATGTCATTTTCTAGACATCCCTTAAGTCAGTAGCAGATGCCTGCCTGCTTCAAATCATAGAATTGGCCAACTAGACTGCCTTCTAATGGATATCCTGCTTCTTCCCAATCTTGCAGTCCACCTGCATAACGCTTTATTTTCTAGTAACCGTTATGTTCCAAGAATTGATATCCTATTATACTCGCAGGGTATAGTGGATTAGAACAATGTATGACAATATCATCGCCAGGATCAAGCATTTTTTTGCGTCTCGCATATTACCAATACTGATAGAACCCAGGTATTCGTTTAGCTCCAAATGCCCATTCTCCTAAAGCGTTTACTAGTTTAAACTTATCTTTACGATCTAACTTCTCTTTTAATTCTTCTCTACTGATAAGATTCATTGACAGCTTTGAATCATTCAATTCAGGTAAATCAATCACTACAATGGATATTAAATAATAGCCTATTTTCTTTCATGAAGAGAACACGGATAATCTCGAAGACTAATTCTAGTTATCTTCTACAAGAGACGGTTTTGTCGTTAATGTAACGAGTTGGCTATATAGAATTAAGACTAGAAAAATACGATCTTGGGAGTGATATTTTTATTCACAGTTTGTAAATCTCACAAATCCTATATTCAACTACTGTGAAACATACGTTTTCAAAGTGCTAGTATTATTACTAGTAGTCTAATCTAACTCTGCTGCTAATCTTTCAATTAAATATTTTATTGACACTGGCTTTTGGATATAACATCCAAGACTTGCATTAGGATATACTTCTCTTAGAGCTCGAATATTTACTTCTAATGCAGACATAAAACATACTCTAATGTTAACATCCAATTCTAATAGCCTTTCACATAACTGAAAGCCATTCATGGCTGGCATATTAATATCAGTTAGAAGAAGATCGTAAAAATGTGGTTTGAATTCTTTTACTACTAATAAAGGATCATTGTATGAGTGTACTTCAAATCTTTTCTTCTCGTCACCATCACCGTAATAATAACCATCTAAGCCTGCTTTGAAAGTTAGCGTAATATCAGGATCATCATCTACAAGAAGTATCCTTTTGATAAATGGTGGTTTTGGAGATACTTTCGCTTCGGTTTCTAAGATGGTATGTAAGTTTGATCCATGATTTTGTAGACAATTAGGATCAGTAAGAGAGTCAGAAGAAGACTCGGAAAGGTTATGCTGCTGATGGAGACGATCATCATCGTTACCATAAGAAGGATAAAATGAACTAATCCACATTGTGATACTCCCTATTTTTCTTGCAGATATTTAGCCACATCGATCAAGGATGTAGCAAATCTAGTATGTTCGCAATCTGACGATGAATCTGGCGAATTACAGTAAAGAAGTTGATCTTTAAAAATTATCTCTGCTATGACATTTCTTTGAGTGTCCTTTATGAATATACTGCCTTTATTACTTCCAGCGTAATTCAAATGACTGAACGGTTTGTACTTCGCAAGAAATTCTTCTCTTCGTATGACATCAAGAAGCAGGTCATTAACAAAACTGGTGAAGTCTGGTGCTGTTCGCAAGCCTAATTGGTAGGCTCTTTCCAACTCTTTGACTACTTCTTCACGTAACTCAACGAGTTTGCTACCATGCTTGATTGGCATACTTTCACTAAGTATTACATGGTATTCCCTAATAAACCTAGTCTTGTATAGTGATAATATCTATAATCCGAAATTATGCAAATTATGCAAAGACTTATTAGTAATACTTAGTCATATCTAGTTTAATAGGAAATTACTCATGAAATTGTGTTTAGCCTGGCGTATAGTGCGTGTGCTGCTAAGTATTCGACCTCGGAAAATGCTTAACTATGCATAAAATGAAGAGAATTCTAGTTGTAGATGATGAATCTGATATTTGTTTAACATTAGCAAATGTTTTAGAGGGCAACGGATTTGTAGTTGACACGTTTGACGATCCTCTTTTGGCATTGCAGGATTTTAGAAAGGATTTCTATGATCTTTTAATTCTAGATATTAAAATGGGAAAGATGAATGGCTTTGAATTATACGACGAAATTAGAATGATAGATGATAAAGTTAAGGTATGTTTTCTAACAGCCAACAAATCTATCTATGGAGCATTTATTCATGTATCTAATGATCTAAAGGACAATCAATTTATTCAAATACCGATTCAAAACGAAGATCTGATCAAAATAATAAATAAATTGATAAATTAAAACTACACTGAAAATAATGCTCCCTGCGTATGATGGTGCCTTGTGGTCCATAGCAAAAACCTATCCCCTGTATAACTCGGATAGCACCAAAAAAATTGGTTTCAAATTGTGATTTGAATTCTTTGATTGATAGCTGTTCTACAGGTCATAGTAATACATATCCTACATTATTAACTAATACATTTATCCTTCCTTATTCACTCTCTATTTTATCAATTGCTTCTTTGCCAGACATGTCATCGTTAACATGTAGCTGAACAATTTGCAAGGGCAATTTTTCTTTACTGGTTATTTGTGTTATTTCTTTTGATTTCTCAAGATTACGCATAGAAGCCTAAATATGAAATCCGTTTCTGGCTAGTAATAGGGCTGTTTCAAATCCTATGCCGCTTGAACTACCTGTTACAAGTGCAACATTTTTTTCGCCTTGCATGTATCTATCTATACATCTACCATGCGTAGATAAAGATTACATTCGGATTGAACCAACCGACAAGTTCAAAATGTATGAATGAAATAAGTAGGTCCAGCAAAAAGTCAGTCAAGAGCTACTTTGATAAGATACCAATATTTTTTCTTTTTACATCAATCTTTCTATGGATTGTATATCTTTTAGTTTCTTTTAGGCTCAAAGTGAAGCTCAACTATTCCAGAGTCAAATGGCGTAGATTTTATCATGGTGAATTTTTGGACCTCTTTCAAATCTTTGAATATTGCCATGCCGTTTCCAATAGCGGCAGGATCGATTAACAAATGAAATTCGTCAATTAGTCTTGCTCTAATTAAGGAAGAATCAAAGGTGGCGCCACCATACACGATGATATCCTTACCACTTTCACTCTTTAGCTTCATGATTTCATCCGTGAGGTCACCTGTAGCAAGAACCGTATTCACCCACTTTGATATTTTTAACGTTTTTGTAAAAACAACTTTTGGTGTTTCTATCATCATTTTGGCAAATGAATAGAAAGGATCGCTAGGTCTGGTCATTACTTCTGACCAATATGAAACAAAGCCATCTGTCATTTTTCGTCCTAAAATAATTGTGTCAATAGATTCAGTTAATTCAAATATATAATTTTTGAGCTTATCATCCAAGTTCCAAATCATCCAGTCCATCTCACCATTAGGCCCTGCGATGTAGCCATCTATGGACATTCGCACCTGCATCTTTAACTTTCTCAAACTCTTCACACCAAATATCGTGATGAATTTTATAAACTTGTAGGTATTTCTCCAGACCAAGTTTGGATTCAGCGCACTCCACCAGGAAATGTTGCTCCTGATCTTGGAATAATTAGTATAGATACAGAGGATCCAGCAAATACAATAAAAGAATTTGCTACATCAAATCATCCATGGGCTATAAAGTTTCGTGAATATTCAAAGAGAGCATTTGGTATAGATTTCTTAGGTGCTCCATCCCCCCTCAATGAAATAAATAATACTTAAGGCTACAAGTCTTGGTGTTTCAGAGTCTATGCTTAATCTTATCTTCTGTCTTACTGGTTCCAATAATGGTACAACCATTTATTGTCTTATTAAATGAGCAAAATTATGGTCAGGTCCAGAATCTGATTAGACGGAAAAGAATAATCTTTTGTCATCAATTTGAGGTCGAATTTTGCATGCCAGTATTAGGATCTAGGGAAAGCCTTTTGAGATGGTCTGTGTCATTAGTGAAGTTAAACATGTTATCAATATTTCCGGCTTTTGCATCAAATGATTGATTCCCAAGTCTACCCAGTCCCCAATTGTCCTCTATGAATCGTATGATTGATGTCTGATCAGTAATAGAGTGATCTATAAAATTAGTCTTTGAGTATGGAGAAATTACCAATAATGGAAGTCGTGGGCCATATCCACAACGATCTTGATATACTCCAGGGTAAACATGTCCACACATGTCGGACCCCAAGAGTTTATCATATTTGGGATCATTAGACTGACTAATTATTGGTGGCATGACATGATCGTACCAGCCATCAGAGTCATCATATGAGATTATAATCGCTGTATTATTCCATTCAGGAAGCTGCTGTATACGATTGATAGTTGATACAAGAAAATGTTGTTCGTCTATCGGGTCAGAATATCCTGCATGGCCATTTTGGTACTTGGGTGCTTTTAAAAAGCTTACTTCAGGCAAGTTTCTACTTTCAGCTGCATTCCAGAAATCACTTAAATCATACTGATGATTTGCCTGATCTGTTTTTCCTATGTTAGCAATCTTGGTCGGAGGCAGGTGATGAGGATTAGCTGTCAAACTATAATACATGAACGGTTCATGGTGTGGAACATAGTCTTTCTGCATAGTTCCATTTATGTTCTTATGCTGAGAACCACATACTGCTGTTCCATCGATTGTCTTATTGGTTGGTTTAAAGCCTCCCTGGAACCATCCCCATGTTATATTTTTTGAATTGAGAAGAGTACCAATATTACTTCCACTCATTGCTATTTTTGTGCCACTTGAACAATCATCAGAGCGAGGATCTGGATCGGCTATAACAGTTCCATTAGATACGGTATCAGGTATGTTGGCTGGAGTTGCACCGTGAGTCTGGCCAGATACCAGGTTTAAAGCTCCAGGTGTAGACGGACCAAAAGTGGTACCATAGGAATTATCGCTCATCGCAAAATGTTGAGCATAATTCCACAAGGCAGTAACAGTATTACCATCGAAGTAACCCATAACCTGCTTCTTGTGGACTGCGTCTGTACAACCTGAATCAGTTGAGCTAGCAAATTCTACAAATTTATCCAATAATCCACCATGATAAGCTTGTTGTTCTGCCGGGTACTCATGATTCATATCGCAAGTCATTGCCTGTGATCTATCTAATCGAAATGGATTTACTGAATAGTTGCCATTAGGATTGTTTACTAGAAGATCATTGGATAATCCGTTCTCAGACGGTGTTGCAGGACTAGACGTAAACTTTGGTTCTCCAGAGGGATTTGCCGAATGAGGATAAGTGGCAAAGTAATGATCAAATGATACATTTTCTTGGAATATGACTACAAGATGCTTGATTGGAGTCTTTGTCTTTATTGATGCGACCGCTGCTTCTGTGGTTCCAGCGTTTAAAGACAAAAAGATAATGGTTGAAGTTAGAAGCCAAATCCCAGATAAGGATACGATTAAAGACGCTAATTTATTCATAAATAAGATTGAGGACGTATTAGACTATTCTTAAATTTTTTGACCTGTTATTATATAGTTTAATTGTGAGTAATATAGTCTATATAGTCATTGTTGTAGGGACTAATCAATTAGCCTTTGTAAAATCCGGCTAATCCCTGAGAGAACAACCGGATACACAACAGCCTATGCACTGAGTCAATATATTATATAGACAATATCAAAAATAAACATGTCCTTTCTCAATTTCATAGATCACTGCAGTCTAGGGAACGCTATCTTTTGGGTATGTGGTTGCCATATGAGAATAGAACGCACCTCACGACAACAGATTCGCCTATTTTACTGTAATAGCTTTATGAATTATTTATCCTTTATTTTTACGTTAAACTGCAGTTAAGGATTCAGACCTCTGATCTCGGTTAGAAGATCCATACAATCCGATTTGGACAAATCTATTATCTAGCCAACACATTATACAAGTATCGTTTTCTATCTTCAGCTTTTCGAAACTTATCGGTAAATATCCACTTTGCTTTACAGAGTTGATATAATATTTGATCGTATAATTGGGATTAAAATCGAGTGACCTCAGCTTGCTGCCTTTATCAAGCCAATTTTTAATGATATTGAAAGCCTCTTCTACAAAGCATTTTCATATATTAGTTACCATACACATTTAAGATGTAGATATAAAGGTAGTAAGGTCAATTTCAGATCTAACTTATAGTGAATGCAAAAGGCTTCGTAACGTTAGCGGCATGTCCATTGCCTGTTTGGTAATGAAATATTGCAGTTGCAGGTATTTGCCCAGCTGCCATTGCTTGATATACAATTCCTGAACTAGGACCAGCCATTAAAACACTTGCTCCCGAATTTAATTTGAACTGGGGTGAAGTAGCAGTACAGCCCTGTGTATGCTTTACCAACACATTTCTAGCAAAATGTGCAGATAGAGGTGAATCGCATCTTCCAGCAGCAAATGTTATTGTGCTTGGTGAATTATTAATTACAGTGGAAAGTATCTCAAATGTATTGGTAGCTCTGAGACGTAAAGGTGAGGGACGAATATTTATTAAGTCCACTTTCGAATCTGCCGCATTCTTGGTCGAGTTTATTTTAGGAGCTTGTGAATATGCATATCGATCCGACCCCGACTGAAAATTGGCGATAGTAAAGATGACTAATATCACTAATACAGATAATACGACACCTCGATTCAGAGTACAGAATTGCATGGTGTCATTTATTATCTTTCAGGTACTATTTTTCTTTATCCCTGGTTCCTTTACTGCGACGCACTATGAATCGTCTGAATATTAACATTGATTCAGTAACGACTATTTCTTAGCAGCTCTTTCCCGGGACTTTCACGTTCGAGGCCCTTACCTCATAGGTATGAACTTGATGGTATCTTACACTGATTATTTCATTTATTATATTCATGAATTGTTACATCTTCAGCATTGTATATGGCTTGATATAGTTCATCGTCAGCAAAGTGCCTTTTGTTCTCGATACCATATGTCCACTAATTTGTCTACTATATTAACTAATGAGTTTGTTTCCCTACCTACAGATTATGTAGCTCGATATTAATCGGGTTTTTTGGACATTAGTCAAAACGAGCTCTGCTGATAGTAACAAAGCCAATTTGTTTAATTCAAGATTGAGGTAGGATGTAGATATGACAAGAATTTTATGTTTTCTTTTATTACTACAATAGTATATGCTCTGCAAGTAACAAGAATCGTTTATTACATTCAATAGGAATCTCTGAAGTCTCATCATAAATGATCACATAATCATACTCTGAAAAAATATAGCATATCCAACTAAAATAAAGAAGTTGTAGCCATCACATTTAAGTCTCTAAAATAAAAAATGACATGAAGTATCAGTTACTTCATCGCTATAAATTCGCTTTAAGCTTTCCTGCTACAATTCCCCCAGGATTGTTAAGTGTGTCCACCCTTATAATCACATTTCCGGCAAGGATATCTCTTACGAGTGATGGGATATCTCTAGGTACACCCGTCCTAGGAAGAATATCGGCAGATGTGAAATTTCCGGTCAGAGTCGCTGTTTTCGCCTGACCACTCAATCCTTGCTGAGTGCCACTTCTTATGACGACAAAGTCTATTGGCCTTCCACCAGTATCACAACAATGTGCGATTGTTATACCTCTGACATTATCTACAGGACCACCTGTGAGATTATATGACATAGTTTTTCCGCCGCTTACCAAATCAAGTTCAGCTTTTCCTGTAGCATTTGTCTTTACTGGAGGGAATACACTTTCGCCATTCAGAACTGCAACGAAATGGGATGTGCCTGAGCTGGATGCGTTGTTCGATTGAGCGCCTGAGCTGGATGCGTTGTTCGATTGAGCATATATAATTGGAGTTATGCTTGTAACTACTGTTCCAGTAATCAATGCTAGTGACATCAGACTAGCCAATACCAACAGTCTTGGTATGTTCATAGTGGAGTATAAGAATAAGTTAGTATATATGCATAGTGTTGACCTTTCTTTAGGGTCAGTTGCATATTCTGCTTCTAGTGAAATTACATTACTCATGGACAACATAATATTTGATTCTAGAACTGACTATCAGAACTAATCCTTGGAATCCTAGGAAGGTAACTATCAATAGATTAGATCTAAAAGTGATAACTTTCCTACCAGTTTCTGATTTTGAATATGGCATATGCTGATATTTTCATCAGGAAATTTCTCAGTTTGGCAAAGAAATATAACTAATCCTCTCCTAACGACGTAACCGGAATCTGACAATTAGACATAAAGGTGCTATAATGCTATCAGAATGATTCAAATGAAAATTCAATCGAGTCTAGAAGTTGCAGCTTTAAAAGCTCAGACTAAATGTCTATCACAGTTCAAATAGTTATTTGCAATATGTTCCTTATACTAACTCCTAACTCCAGCTATTAAGCGAGTCAGTTTGGTCTGCCATATTATTTGTTTCTGATATGCAATATTCACTTATATTACTGTCAAATAATGCTAGCATAGATGCAGAACAGCCGTTCCTCCCGATCTACGAACGTAAGCAAAACTAAGTTAATTGGACTCATTTTAGGTCCAGTTTTGTTCTTCATCCTTCTTGTTAGTCCTGCCCCAGAAGGTTTACCAGATCAAGGTAAACTAGTCGCTGGTATAACACTCTGGCTTGTCGTGTGGTGGGTCACTGAAGCTGTTAGTATTTATGCAACTGCTCTATTACCTCTGGCTCTGTTTCCTATAACAGGAGTCTTATCACTACGAGCGGTGGGAGCAGAATACATGAGCCCAATAATTATTCTTCTATTGGGGATGTTTCTGGTCGTTCTTGCAGTTGAAAAATCCGGTTTACAACGAAAAATTGCATTTGGGATCATTAGCATTTTCGGATATTCACCGAAGAGAATAATACTTGGTTTTATGATCTGTACGGCTTTAATTTCCACGGTCATTATGAGCACAACGGTAGCTATTTTGATAATTCCAATGGTTTTCGCCATTTTATCCTTGCTATCTGATAACGGTATTAAAATTAGTACAAAGTTCAAAGTCACGCTTTTACTAGGGGTTGCATTCTCCTCTTCAATTGGAAGTATTACAACCCTCATTGCATCTCCTCCCAATCTAATGTATGCAGAAATAGTAAACGAGCTATTTGGCAAAACTATTACATTCGGTACCTGGTCTTCAGTAGCTGCTCCACTGACAATTACAATGCTGATGGTATCTATCATATATTTCACAGGTAGAGTAAGAAAGGAACAAATGGATGAGACACTCATTAAGAAGACAATTATTTCTGAAAAAGAAAAGTTAGGAAAAATGACAAGGGAGCAGAAGGCTTCGTTAATTATTTTGCTATTAGTTTTAATCTTAATGTTCGCAGCTCCATATTGGGCTGGTGATAATTCATATCTTGAAACTGCAGTTGTTGCAATTTTTGGCGGTGTATCATTATTTGTGATACCAAAAAATAGAACGGAAAAATTTCTGAACTGGTCAGATGTTCAAAAAGTCCCCCTTGGTGTTTTATTTATCCTAGGTGCAGGAATTTCCCTGTCATTGGCGTTTACAACATCTGGCCTTGCTGACTATCTGGGGACCAAATTATCAGCATTAAGTATTCTGCCCTTCCCAGTAATCGTAATTCTTATTGTTTCTATTACGATGATTATAGGTAATACTATGTCAAATACAGCAACGGCAGCTATATTCATACCCGTTGTTGCAAGCATGGCTGCGTTAAATCATTGGCCTCCATTACCGTTTCTTGCTGGAATTACATTGTCTAGTTCCCTCGCGTTCCTTCTACCAATGGGGACTCCTCCTAATGCACTAGTTTATGAACAAGGCAAAATACAGACTAAAGAGATGATCAAGAATGGAATTGTACTCACCATAATTGCAATTATTATGATTTCGGTATTTACAATCTTCCTATACCCTTTGCTTTTGCCAGAGATATCTTAATGAAATTAACTTTCTAATTGGCAATGATGAAGTGATGAAGGTGTTGAAAAATCGTTAAGTTTAGTAAGCCACAATCAAGAACTTCAAGAACTCGCAAGACGATATTCCCAGTTGACAGTAGATTTGCAGACAGATAAGAATAGAGCAAGCTTCTACGAAGGAGTAAAAAATTATGGAAATGAATTTATCAAAACGGGGAAAAATTAAAAGAAGGGGCTGCATGAAATGTGCTTAGAAACCCTTTTTAATGATTTAAATTTGAACAGTTCTTAAATTTAACATCTTAAACTTTTCTATATGCATGGTCCTCGGAATGGTGTTGTTAGCCGTACTTGTGTTGATGAGAAAAAAGTGTTGTCAAACTGTCTTAACTGTCATCACCTTCTTGCCCGGTCTAATTATGGTGACTAATGGATCTAATCTTGTTTACCTGCAATTGTAATTTGAGTGATAATCCAAGTGAAGCAAGTCAGAACATAAATGCCTTAGTAAAAGCGGTTTGAGGAATTAGACGAAGATATAAGCAAAATACAAATCATAAGGATTGCTCTAACATGGTTATGCCAAGTCTTTATTGTAATGGTTAAATTCAAGGACTTTTCTCTGTATCTCAGGAGAGATTACAAATGAGTCGGAAGACAAAAGAAAAGCGCAAAAAAGTGGTGAAGGCAAAATAGACCGACACAGTCCAAATAGTAAATCCGTCCTAAACAGAATGATAAAAGCTGCAGGTAAAACGCCTGATAACGCAAAGATAAAAGAGGAACTTGCTGATTTAGAAAAGCTCTTTGTACAAAGGCAAGACCGACTTTGGCGTGCATTGAGGGAGCGCTATCGGTATAATACATCAGTAAAGCAAGGTCAAGAGTATCTTCTTAGACACGTGAACTCCAAGTTGCCACTTATTATAATGTATGCAGACTTAGTTGGCTCCACTCAAATGAGTATGACATTGCCTCTAGATAAATTAATCACAATAATCAGAGCATTTACTCACGAAATTACGTCTGTAGTAGAAATCTATAAAGGACATGTTCTGAAATACGTAGGTGATGCTGTTATTGCCTTCTTCAGTCTTGGAGTAAACAGATACCTTACATGCGACAAGGCAGTTGGTTGTGCAAAATGGATGATTAATGTGGTTAAATACGGAATAAACCCAATATTAAACAAATATGACTATCCAACACTGTCCGTAAAAATTGGTATGGACGTGGGAGAAACCGGGGTAGTTCAATATGCATATGATAAGAACTCACAAGTAGACCTACTTGGATACACTATGAATGTATCATCGAAGATAACTTCATTAACGTCTGCAAATAAGGTTTCAGTTGGAGAAAGAGTTTATGAACTGTTGCACCCAGATATAAGGACTGAATTTCACAGGTTAGTACTCAAGGTTGACAAGTGGAAATATATTAATCAAGACACAGGTAAACCCTACAAAGTCTACACAATGATTTAAGATTAGTATTCTAGACTGCAGCTCGTTTCTTCTATCAGAAGGTAAATATTGTTTTAAACGTTAAAGATAGGTTAGGTTTGATCCTCCAAATTAAATCTACACAATTTTTCATAAACTGTTGAGGTACTAGTGGCTCTGTTAACCTAAGTTAATCTGTATAGCTAGGTATGTCATAGTTTTAATTTCCGAATAGAACTAGAACACGGCGAGCTGTAGTTAGTTATTATTTGTACATTTATTACAGTTCCGGATGCTTCAGGTTAGCAACCATATGTTTGCAATTATTCATCGTAAAAAGGAGTCAATGTAACCATATGATAATGGATTCAGAGATATGCATGTATACCTTCTTGGCTTATATATTCAGAATAGATAAACAGAAAATCAGACAGACAGATATTTGTTGTTGACGAAACACTAGTCAAAATAGATAGATGGTCTGGAATATTGGCTATGGATGGCTTATGAGTCTAACATGAATCTTTGATTAATAATGATGATGCATCATCTATTATGGGAAGGGCCTATTTTTGTATGCTATCAGCTCTTCAAGCAATTAAGAAGTAAAGACGTAAGTAAACATGGTATAAAGCCTATTTTTATAAAGGGTGACCATTGGTCCTACACAATACGGCCTGTAAATCGTTAAGATTACCTCATCATCAAATGTTTGATACTAAATTGAAAATCATGATGATGGAACGGTTCATTCAATGTATTAAGGACAGGACAGAATGTTTCGACGACCATTCTCCCTGTAGAAAGCCAGACAGATTGTAACAGGCAAATATCTGGAATTGGCTGGAATAATTTATCAAGTATGTCTATGGATCAAGATAGAACAAGATTTAGGACATTCTTGAGTAAGGATTTAGGTTTAAATTAAGGGCCTCTAGGTTGAAAATACATTTTCATATCTACTAAAGCTTTTGATAAATTTGAAGGTATAATGTTTATTTCAAAGATTTATGGCGCTATTCATCCCAATACTTATATATAAATGTCACTTAACGAAGTTAATTGGTCTGGAACGTTCAGTCTTTGATAGAAGATGTTGGTATACACTCATATGAAATATGGAAAAATGGTTCACCAATTACTGTAAGCTCAATAGCTCCAATTAATAGAGCTTGCTTTAAAGACCTTTCCTTTTGTTCTTCAGAGGGGGATGACGCAATTAGAGCTATCTCAAGCTCTAGTGCAGGTGTTATTCTTTGCAACAAAAGTGTAAAGCAACAGTTGGGTCAGATACAAGAACAAAATCATCGGCAATGTTTAGTTTTTTTGGATAATCCTAGATTAGCTATAATGCACATATTAAATTTAGTCTACAAACGGAAAAAAAGTGAACTACGGGCAGTCTCACGAAGTGCAAAAGTAGCTAAAAGAGTCAAGATAGGTAAGAACTGTTCTATAGGTGAATTTTGTGTCATTGGCGATGATTGCGAAATCGGGGATAACACAACAATACATGACAGAGTTAGCATTTTGCAAAATACTAGGATTGGTAGGAATTGTGATATCCAGCCAGGGATAGTAATTGGTGCTGACGGCTTCGCGTATGAGAGGCACAATGAAACACTTGAACTTGAAAGGTTTCCACACATTGGTGGAGTTCAGATAGGAGATAATGTTGAAATCTGTTCGAATTGCTCAATTGCACGTGGATCTCTCTTCGATACTGTCATAGGCAACGGTACAAAGATAAATGCACTTGTCCATATAGCTCATAATGTGGAAATAGGAAGAAACTGTGCCTTTTCTGCAGGTGCTGTCATTGGTGGCAGCACAATTATAGGTGATACTTGTTGGGTTGGACAAAATTCGACTATAAAACATAAGATAAGGATAGGAAATAAAGTAATTGTGGGTTCAGGAGCATCAGTTATAAGTAATGTAGAAGATGAGGATATCGTAGCTGGGGTACCAGCCAAGTCTATAAAATATAAGGTGACTACCAATCAGTTGTTCCTTATGGGCGGACATGCACAGAAGAGAAAATCTAGACATATCATTATGAATAAACAGTATAAATGACTTGCTTGAACCTGCGGCACTGACAGTGCGTACTTAGCTTACTCAGTCGCGAGACATCATCATAACGCCGGAAAAGTCTTGATAGGCCAAGATAATAACGTCTAGGTCGTAGGAGACGGGGACGGCAGTGGGACACATATAAACAGAATATTAATCTGAAGATTCCTTAAAATTTAAGTACCTATGACCTGATACGTAATCGAGACCAAAGCCAATTTTTATGATGTACTGAAACACGTTGTCTCCCCAATTTCAGATTCCGTCTTCATTACAGAAAAGTAGTCTAATACTTTCGTACTTATCGGTAGTAATTAACTGATTCATTCCTTAACGCTTGATATCTTCTTTCTTTTATTCAATATTATTAATTTCAGTATTCAGAGTAACTCTATCCGCATGATATATTCGGGTAGCTAGATGTAATCGTTGTCACCACCACTACCCAGCTATCTTGCTAGGCGAGACCCTCCAAGTCAGGTGTTCAGGAATAATAGTTCACACCTAGAATACTTTTGGTCAAAACAAAGTTACTTTTCAAAGCAAAATAAGTTCGCAATGCATCTTCTACGTCGTCATAAATTTCAGGGAGGTAAGAAGGGTGGCTTTTCCACCACCCCAAGACATCATCCACTTTATTAAATTGAATCTTGTTGTACCACCTAACCGTACTAAATCTTTGATAACATTTGCCTATTTCTTCTATGCTTGATGCATCGATGAAATCACCTGCAGATTCCATCTGTTTTCGAGGATTGGAAATTATATGATTAATAATATCAAAAATTTCTTGATTATTCCTTTTGCCATAGCCGCAAATAAAAATGTGACCGTTAGGATTTAGCAGGGAACGTAAGGCACATAGAACCCCCTTCATATCTTTGGCATAATATATAGCATAGCAAGATAGAACGAGATCAAATTTAGAATCATGCAACAAATTGATGCATTCGTCGAAGGATCCTTTCATAGCTCTGACTTGATTTAGTTGGTTCGTCTCGGCCTTTTCGTTAACTTCAGTCACAGCCTCTTGCGATATATCAATACCCAAAATAGAACCTCCTGGTGAAACTAGGTCGGCAAAAGGGAAGGTATGTTTTCCTGCTCCACATCCTAGCTCTAAGACTCGCATCCTAGGATATGGTTTGCATTGCTCAATAACCCAGTCTTCAAATTTATAAAGCGTGCCCTCACTGTTGAGGTAGTTCCGCCTCTTCAGCGTCTCATAGTAGTGTATATCAATTCGTTCAACCAAGGTCGTTCAGTATCTTTCCCAGTTCTTCAAATTAGTGGCTTAATATAATCTGGATTATAAAAAGGATTTGGCAATTGGTATAGATAGTTTATTTAAGATGAAATTCAGTATTTAAAAATCTTTAAATTCATTCACTCTTAGGCCAGGCCATCACTTTTGACAATTATTCTTTGTTTTATAGGTGTTAGTTAGTCCATGAAACACACAGTTAACGACCGATCGTACTAGTACACATTCATTCATACTAGCTATCGCTTGTGATTTCTATCGGACATTCCCATCAAGTTAATAGGGCAATTATTTTGAACTCGACTAGATTAGATAAATGATCTTATATTGCAGATCTTATATTTCAATAATAACGCATTCTCCTTGTCATAGTAAGAGATAAATTCTATATTTAGCAAGTGAAGAAAGGCCGCAATAGAAATATGGTGATGAATTATTGTGGGAGCTCCGAAACTAGCACCTGGTTTATCTGAGCTAAGTCGTGCAGTATTGCTAGATGCCCAAACTGTTCGTTAGGTTAAGTAAACTTTGTGGCAAAGCTTTTCAGCCCTCATTTCTTCGGATGGGCCTTTACTAGCTTAGTATACCTAGTGTTGTAAATCTACTTAAGTAAACGTCCTGTATGTCTCATAAGCAGCAGAAAAGATGATAAGAGTAGATCTTCTAGAAGGTCATAGGAACTTTTCTCTACGGATCATGTATGAGCGATTATTCATTAGACTCCTACTAATATTCATGATGACTTGATTAGAACTATAGGAGATCATCGGTAACTCTTGCAGTAACAGCTCATTATTTATTGTTAAAAGAGGAGTATACGATCAAGTTTCATCTATCTAAAAAAATCATGACGTCGATCATAAGGCTTCACGTTCAAACTTGATATATAAATATTGCATCTAGCATGCTTGTTGCTCACTGTTTTACAATAAACCTCGTAAAAAAGTATGTGGAACTTCCTGTTTCAACTGATTAAGGTACTGGTATCCATACACTTGCAGGTTCTTGAGACTGTCGCTTCACATCCATTCTCTATATGAGAAAGGTATCATAGAAAGGACTATACAATACAAAGATAGAATAGAAAGTATTGCTGATTATTTGCCTTATAAAAAAAGTAATGGTAGACTGCAACACACTCAACGGTGGTTGGATCTTGTTGCTAGTCATTATAACAATAATTTGTCATCTTAACTTTACAGAGCCGTTTCTAGGCAGCAAATCCTAGCTAGGAAGTAATGCGTATGCAATCGTGCAATCGTGACTAAACAACTAACTAAGGTAAACCTATCTTTGTTCTGCCTATAGAAAACGGTAATCATTCGTCACGTAGAAATGACAATCTTGGTAAAGAAACCGAATAGAAAAAACCTGGGTGTATGAGCTCTTTGCGAACACCCAGGATGGAATGAACACCTGTCTTTTGTCATCCGTGTTGCTTGACGCCTATGTAAAGGCAGTACAGTATGCATATAGTTGATAGTATAAAGGGATTGCTCACTTTAGGAGTTTGATTACTTTGCTGACTTGCTTACCACATTTTCAGAAAATACTGGGTTCACGTCTTCAGACAGGTCAGCGCGAATATGTAAGCGCCAAAGCTTCCATTCAGGTATGAAAAGCTGATGCTTCTGGTGGTCTTCTTGTCGCGTCTCTGACGTGCCGTGCGTGTTTATTATGTATTTTGCCAGTAGGTTGGTCTTGTCTCCCAATTCTCTCGGTATAATAGTAGCCTACTTTTTAGTTGGGATATCTGATATGCTGGTTGAGTCTACCAATTACGCACTCCATTATTTCATTTTCTTCACTTAGCTAAAAAGGTTTCTGCAGTTGTTGCAGAAAGATAATTGAGTATCAATAACTGTAAACGTAAACGAAAAACAAAAATGGCAGAACTGATAGGCTATCCAGTCACTTTACCATAAGCGGAGCCAACAACACCACCAACAAAGTGGATCCGATAAGTAACATAAGAAAAAGGCGCTCACGTGTTATCTTTATATTCTTCAGGCTCACATTCATAAATCTTGTCTATAAATGATCTTGCTGCTTTCAAGTATATATCTTACTATTTTAATCAATCAAGCTATAATTCAGTTCAGGCAATCACTCGCATGCCGCATTTAGGGTTTGTTTTGTCGGTCGAGACAAGTATTAAAAATCTTCACTGACTCTTTAATTCTAGCAGTGCCCTGTTAATAAGCGCCGATAGACCAGTATATTTCGTAAGCGAGGCAACTAACAATTCAAATCCTTCTTCACCTCTGTAACCTTCGTCATACTTCATCTCGATGATTTCGTTGTCAGTTATTACTGTTACAGTCACAAGGGAGTAGCGACCTAGCGTTGGGTCGATTTTCTCAATATATTCTCGGAATTCGATATGTCTTATAAAATACCTCTGATTCTCAATGTTCCCGTTTGACAAAACCACAGCCTTTCGTGAAGCATCAGTCGTGATCCTTCCGTGTTCTACATCAGTTATTTTATTCATTTTAGATACGATAATCCAAAAACCGTACCCATTCCGGGAACCAGAGATTATTTTCTGGCAAACCTATCCCTTTGGCAAGAATCTCTGGTGAGTTATAATACACCGTATCAGCTCCAATCTGCATCCCTATTCTCTCATTAATATGATCAATGGAGGATACTTGACCCACGTATTTATTTGCAATTAGATCTCTGTTTTGAGTATACAGCCCTACCTGTCTCCCATCAATCGTTGGTGGGTATGCAACAACGACTGTTATTTTTCTTGCACCTGCATCTCGTAGATAGTACATGGTCTCCATGACTGTACTTCCTGTCTGAATGGTACCTTGGATTGTTGCGACACTCTTGCTTGAAATTAGTTCTTTAACTACGAATTTCAGTGATCGGCCAGTAGATAGCAACTTATTCTTACTTACCTCTTCTGAGAAATCTATCATATGATCAGAATCATCATATCTATCTTTGATTATACCCTCAGAAATATCAAAATTCTCATGGTGTTTATGATATTCGTTGCTAAACCCCAAAGTCATAGGACGTGTATAATCAGGTTCTGCATGTGCCGAATCAATATCCAGCCATCTGGATAGAAATTTGGCCTGTTCTTTGCCAATATTTTTTCTTACTTGGTAAATGCTCTTTCCATTGATTGTTGCAGCTACATTTGATTCGCGTACAAATTCAAATGGATCAAGCATTAGATTTGAATAATCCAGTTTCTCGATAATTTCTAACCCATCTTTATCGCTTAGCCTTATTAGCTGTCCTGGAAGCACATCTTTAAACTTTAGATCTACGAGAGAAGTTTGCAGAGAATTTTCTGAAGCTAAAAGATACATGCTCTTTTTCTTGTTTGTAGCCATTACAAGCGGCTTAAATCCAGTACTGTTTCTGAATGCGTAGATAGCATTTTTTGTCATCAACAATAGATTACCTCGAAGATGTCTATCTAGGAAGTCTATTGCACGGTCAGGTCGTTTCTTCTCCAGCAGTAGATTTGTAAATATATGATAAATTTTAAAGAGAGAATCATGGTCTCTCGCATCATCAATATATGGATGCAAATGTAGCTTTTCGGTATCCACGAAGAAACCATCAAGTGCAGCACTGATCGTGTTCATACTTTGAAACTGTGGGTAACGTTTAGATAAGTACCCAAGCCCAATGTTACCTGATAATTTTTCGAGGCCAGTAAACTTTAATAGGTATTCATCAGTAGGCAGAGAACCATGACCATCTACGAATTTATCTTTTGAAGAAATCTTCCAGTAGGCCTTGCCCCTGTGCTGAAGCATGCGCATTGAATGAGCCAGAACATACACTACTTTTGCATTTGATTTTATGTCCAAACTGGATACTCCGATAATTCCGGCCAAGGCAGGGTCCCCATTCACAACTTCGAAAGGCAGGATAAAAACATTCAGTCGGTATTGGCCTTATTGCTAAAACAATGCATAATCTATCCAATACGTATCGCAAAATGTGAAAGACAGGTCTCCTCGTATCATCCACCACCTTTTCTATCCAAATCTTTTTGGAGGTATAGCAAATGACCTGACCTACGTAATATGAAAGTTACCTAATAGAAGAATATATGCAAGTTTATGAAAAAGATTACTCAGATTATTCATACTATTAAATACGAGAATAATCCTACTTGGTATAGAATATATATCGTGAAGATATTCTTAACAGAGACATAAACTATTAAGTATTATTCAAGAGTAATTGACGTAGGCAATAAGATGCATTAAGATCACTGCAAAGTTCTTATTGGATCACCATTTTGGTGTTTGTAGATACCTTGATTAGGAAGTTCAACGTTAGCAGGCGCCTGAAAGAATTACATTTTAAATATGATAACATTGCATGTAGAGATATCCACAAGGTCAAATATGCAAATTGATATAGATCCGAATTTTAGAACTAATCAAAAAGACTATTCTAAGGTAGAGATTGCAAAGCTCAACTCGAATAACCTTAGGGGCAATCTAGTCAACGAATTTAGAGATAGAAGTACTGAAAATATCTCTTGGGAATCTGAGCAAATTGCAAAATCCCACGGGATCTACTTGGAATACAATAGAGCAAATACTGGAAGAGAAAAAGATTGGATGTACATGATACGTATAAGTATACCTGGAGGGGGCCCAATCACGTACAGGCACTGGAATATTCTCGACAACATAGCTGAATTGTATTCCAAGCCATCAATAGATTCCAAATCTAAAACTCGGCCAAGTCTGAGAATAACAACCCGACAAAATATCCAGCTTCACTGGATCAGGAAGAACGATGTTGTCAATGCAATCAACGAAATTGCAAAATCTGGATTTTTTACTATTAATGGCTGTGGAGATAATACCAGAAACGTTATTGGCTGCCCTTTAGCAAGATATTCAGATATTTTTGATTCTAATGAATGGGCACAGAAAGTAGGAAGATATTTTGCACTACCATCAGCCGCATATATTGAGATATTTGAGATTGATCCATATTATTTGAGACAGGCAGGGTTGTACGAAAGACAGTCAGGGATAACGGGGTTTGACTATGGTCCCAATCAATTAAACCGAAAATTCAAAATTGCCTTTTCAGCAATTCATGAGATAGAAGACAACAAATGTGTTCCAGATAATTGTGTGGAGCTGAGAACCAATGACATAGGAGTAGCTCCAGTCATTAGCGAGAGTAAAAATGATTCCCGCAAAGCAGATCGATTTCAGGTATTTGTCGGTGGTGGTCAAGGGCAGCAATCTGGTAAACCCACCATCGCTGCTCTTGGTGAATCATTTGGTATATTCACTGAAGAAAACCTTCTCAAAGGCTTAGATGCTATTGTAAGAGTCCACAAAGAATGGGGGGACAGACAAAACAGGCACTGGGCTAGGCTAAAATATGTAATTCGAGTCAAAGGAATTGAATGGTTCAGGGAACAAGTAAAAAATCTTGCTGGCAATATTTTTGAGTCTCCAATATTAGATCATGATTATGGAAAAAGAAACCTACACTTGGGATGGACACAACATAACAGACGCTCAGGTGACAATACGAGCATCAAATGGTGGTATGGTGCGTTTATAGAAAACGGGAGATTAGTTGATGGGGGACCGAATGGAGATTTGAAGAGCATGATCAAGTTTTTGGTAAACAAGTATACGGCAATTCAGCTATTCACTACTCCCAATCAACATTTGCTATTTTCGGACATCGAAGACAACGAGAAGGACGAATTTGAAAGAGATATGAAGCAATTCGGTTATGGTCTTCGCAAACAGATTGGCAACCTAGGCAGAGTCTTGAATGCAAGACCATATTCCACACTGAGAATGTTATCTGGAGCATGCGTCGGCAGAGACACATGTAGATTAACTTACACTGATTCAGAAAAATTCGAACCCTACTTAATAGACACGCTGGAGGAAAGATGGGGTGATTTCAACGAATCTATTGGTGTTACTGGTTGCGAGAAGCAATGCTATAGGCCTGCAACAAAGACAGTAGGTTGGGTGGGTACTGGCTTTAACCTTTACCAGCTAATTCTAATGGGAACTGAAGATGGGAAGCATCAGGGGGGACCACTTGTGGATCCGGAAACAAATGAACAATACCTTCGTTTCGTACCACGGAACGAAATAAAAGTAGTTACAGATGCATTGTTCGAGATGTACTCAGAAAATAGGTCCATAGAAGAAAGTAAGCTAGGAGGAATGGGCTATTTCTTTAGAAGGATCAAAGCAAGAGGAATAATATCTAATTTAAAATCAAATCCCAAAACAGGCAGGTTAATGACGAGGACATTCAAAATGTGAAGAAGATAACAACGGATTTAGGCAACATATGTTACAGTATTCTTGCCGTTTATCAACAGTAATATTCATAATGCGACACTATTTCGTATGAAATCCTACTCCTGTTTCATTTAGCTCGGATTTGCAGGCTATGCCGATCTGTGAGAATTGTATTTGTATTTTCACTTGATTATAGATATTCCCTATCAAAAGACTCCTAATCGACTAGATTTATTAAGACTTTATTATCGATGATAGATATGCTTGTCGGTATAATAGGTAAATCCAATGTTGGTAAATCTACATTTTTTAATGCTGTGACAGATCTTAGTGTACAGACTGCTAATTATCCGTTTACTACAATAGAACCGAATGTGGGCGTTGCGTATGTTAGGATTGAATGCGTATGTAAGGAATTTGAAGTTATGGACAACCCGATCCATTCGGTTTGTGTGGATGGTATCAGGTTCGTCCCAATAAAAGTGATAGATATTGCTGGATTAGTACCTGGCGCTCATCTTGGTAAGGGCGTAGGAAACAAGTTCTTGGATGATTCTCGTCAAGCAGACGCACTAATCCACGTAGTAGATGCTTCTGGTTCCACAGACACCGAAGGCAGGCCCGTTGGTGCCGGAACTGCAGATCCCCTGTACGATATTAAATTTGTAGAGGAAGAGTTCGACCAATGGCTTTGTTCCGTCGTGGGGAAGGAATGGAACAAATTTGCGAGGGAGGCTGAAAATAAAGGGCAGAAGATCGATGTTCTGTTAGCAAAAAGACTGTCAGGCTTATCAATTAGTGACATTCAAATAACAAAAGCAATTCACCAGTCTAATTTAGATAATAAGAAGCCAGTCATATGGGATGAAGAGGACATTTTGAAATTTAGCAAGACTGTTAGAATTTTATCCAAGCCAACGATAATTGCCGCTAATAAAATAGATATCGCATCTACTGCTATAAACATCACAACAATGCGAGAGAAAGGGTATAATAATATCATTCCATGCGCAGCAGAGGCTGAAGTGTTACTTAAACGAGCCGCAAAAAACAAAATCTTGTATTACTTGCCTGGCGATCATGCATTTGAAATTAGACCCAATACAAATTTAACAGATCAGCAAATGAAGGCCCTAAATACCATAAGCTTACTTTTCAAAAAGTACGGTTCTACTGGTGTGCAAGATGTGTTAAATAAATTGTGCTTCGATTCATTGAAATTGATCGCTGTATTTCCTGTTGAAGATGAATTCAAATTCACTGACAAAAAGGGCAATGTGTTACCTGATACATACTTGCTGCCAGAGGGATCAACCCCTAAAGACTTGGCAATGAAGATACATGCAGATCTAGCAAAAAGTTTTCTTTACGCCGTCGACGCGCGAAAGAAACAAAGACTAGGTGCTGAGCATATTCTCAAACACAGAGATGTGATAAAATTAGTTTCAGCGGCGAGTAGAAGGTAATATTATGTGTATTCGTTGGGTATAGAAAGCACTGCTCACACAATCGGATGTTCTGTGATTAAAGTTGAGTCGCAGAAAATAGGCCGTAAGACCAAATGTAAGATTCTATCTGACGTCCGAGCTGTTTACAAAGCTCCCATAGGATCTGGCATCCATCCTCGAGAGGCATCTCATCATCACTGCGATAAGGCTCCGTACATATTGAAAAAATCCTTGAACGATTCAGGAATCAAAGCAGCCCAGCTTGATTTAATTGCATACTCCGCAGGACCAGGTTTGGGTCCATGTCTCAGGGTTGGAGCTGTACTTGCACGTGCAATCGCAGCGTACCACAATAAACCACTTGTGCCTGTGAATCATGCGCTGGGACATATAGAATTAGGTCTAGTGTTAACCAATTCGACTGATCCATTGGTTCTGCTTGTCTCGGGCGGACATACAATGATCCTTGGGTTTAATAACAAAAAATGGAGAGTATTCGGTGAGACTCTTGATATTACTCTAGGACAATTGCTAGACCAATTTGGTAGGGCAATGGGATTTGCCTCACCTTGCGGCTCTGTCATAGAGCAGCTTGCAAGCCAGTCCTCAATGCATTACTTCCCGTTACCCTACATTATAAAGGGAAATGATGTTTCCCTCTCTGGCTTGCTTACTGCTGCTAAAGGACTTGGAAATGGTAAGGATATCGCATTGGCAGATGTATGTTACTCTTTGCAGGAAACCTCATTTGCAATTCTAACTGAAGCTGTAGAAAGAGCCCTTTCATTTACTAACAAGAAAGAGGTTTTAATCGTCGGAGGAGTAGCTGCTAATAAAAGACTAGGACATATGCTACGCGAAGCTTGTAGGAGATTATCAAGCAAGTTATTCATCTGTCCTATTCATTACGCTGGAGATAACGGTACACAGATAGCTTGGACTGGTGCAATAGATCATATTTCAACAGGTAACAGGATCGAGGTAGAAAAGGCCGCCATTCAACAATCATGGAGGTTAGATACAATAGAGGTAGCATGGAGATAACAAGGAAATCTATCAAACATTTATGGCTATCCTTCTGACGAGCCTTTTGGATGATTTTTTATTTTCAGGAATATTTCCTTTTGTTCTTCAATAAGCTTTACCCATTTGTGGATATTAAAAACGCCGAATTTAAATTGCTTATCATCAACCGTGGTAATCACAACTTTCTTGATAATAAAACCTTCGGGTTTAACTGACGAAATCTTGTCAAGAGGTAGATCGAGAAGGACTCCCTCGACCTTTTTTGACAATGTAGCCATCATTCCTTCCGTTTTCTCAAAGATGATTCTTAGATTTGTTAAAGTAAGAATTCCGTTCTTTAGTTTGTCTTCAGCACAATCTTCCTGAAATACTCGTATCTCGCCTTCTTTTGGATCTGCTCCTGAGGAACTCACATCAGATCTATAATATTCAAGAGTATTTTATATATTGCGTAACCATTCTCTCAAGGATGGAATATAGATCGAATACTGGCAGATAGAATGTGATTGGTGTCCTCGTTCTAGTTTTGACTTTTCTGTGAGTTAGTATTAAATTTTGACACGCAATACTTGCAAATGGTAAATTTTCGAACTTGCCAATGAGGAGTAGTAATTCTTATAATTGGGAGTTACATTCTCTTTAACGCGGTCTTTATAAGTTATATTAATTGATGATTGATGATAAATGTTCAGAGTGCAATTGCCTTTTTCACGTTATTATGACATTAATAACAGTAATGGTTAGTCTAGTGATGTATTACGTGATTATATTATGATATATTTTCATCACAAAAGAAGGACGTAAAAGGCAATGATAGATTTTGAACGTACGAAGGGCTATCGAAAAATATAAAGGTCTTCTCAATTTTTAACATAAGATTATTCAAATCTCTGGATATTCGAATAAAATAGACAATGGTAGTGATTGCTATTGCAAGTATTGACTAGATATGGTTTAGACATTATGATATCTATTGTCATTAGACTCGAAAAACGAATAATTTCCCTTGTTCTTCTTTAGGGGATATTCCAACTTTCTCTAATAACATCATCTATGTTTTCGTAAAAATTGGAAAATAAATCATGAAACACGAACTACAGGATTGATCCAATTTAACATTCCACTTTTCGACTATTCCTTTGTATAGTGTTATGTATTAACTAACAATCAGCATATTGACTACGATTTCGCTTGCCCTCTTTTTCTTTTCGATAATTCAGCATTTTTACGTTTAATCAGCCCTTGGCCATAGCCATAATCAAAATAAATCACATTGGATGTTTCATAATCTGGATTATCCAATTCTAATTCTTCAATACTCATTAGAGCATCAAAAGGCTTGACGTAGTTATCAGATTTCATTAATATATTCCATCTATCTCTTATGGCTAGTTTGGCTAGATCTATCGTTGAAAATACGCCTATTGTCTGTTGTTCTTCATCGTGAGATATCACTTGATATATCTTCATTCCTATTGGAATATGTAAGAGGAAGGTATCACACTATAACAACCGAGTTAGCAATTCGGCGTAATTATGAGTTTCGACTACGAGCGTTTAAGACGCTCACTTCCTTTATTTTTCTTCATTCCGAAAATACCAAGGTTCATCAAAATCATCCAATACAATCCGTACCTTTCTTCTTATTATAAGATTGTCCATTCTGTTTGTAATGTCTTTGATCGGTAAGTCTGCGTGCCGTCTAGGCAGCATTTCAAGTATGTCGTCATCAGTCATCATTTCTTTGGTACTCTATAGTACATTTCAATATCCTCATAAAAATATTTTTGTTTACAAATTCGCTTATTTATTTGTGATATGTCAGCACCTTTGCCTAGCTGGTCGGTAGATAATCTTTTGTCGTTTCTAAAATCTAATTAACTACACACGGTGTGTGTTGCTATCTCGATTTTCAGATAGCAATATTTCTACCTTTTTTAAAAGTATTTTCATCTGTTCACATGAGTCTGTCATCTCCATACCCAAACATGCCACAGTAAATCGTAAGGCGTCAGCAACAAGTTCTAATTCGTCTTTGTTAAACTGAGTTCCTTGTAAGGACAATGCGATCACCTAATCAAACCACATACAGCCATTGTGTAACGTTGTGCATTTTATCCATTGTGTATCTTAGTTTTCTAGAAGAAGAAGATATAGTCTTAGTAATCATATTGTTTAGTGCCTAATTTACATTGCGAATCATTGTGCTTCAGCAGCCTGATGAAAGGTCGGCAAATGGATTAGTTGAATGGAACAAAAACTATTGTCTGGGGTCTCGATAATCTCGCCAGTGGTTAGGACTTTTTGAATTTTATTGGGAGCAGTAGTTACTTCTGTAATGGTGTTCATTTGTAATTTGGCAGACGGTTGTCTGGTATGACTATAAATTATTTCAGGTACGGTTGTCTAAAGAAATAAAGATACGGAGACATGCACTGTTGCAGTTTCACAACCTGGCAAAATTCAGTGTTCTGCCCTATGGCTTTTCATAGTTATCGTAGCACGAGTTTTCTCTGACTCCGAAGATGAGTGACAAAATCTAAAATGAATCATGATAATGTCTATATCATGAACCATCATCAAATGTGGGCTCTTGCTAATTCCATGACCTAGGACTTCCAATTAGTCGAGCTGAGAGCATATGGTATCGATAAATGATCCTTTTCTATGCAGCAATAGATAGGTATTAGCCCTTAGAAAATCTTAATAGCTAAACTAACATTAAAGTAGATTGGTGCATCGTGGTGGTGCATTATACGTTAGGTGGTTGGTGGTTAGACTATCCTAGGCCGTCGCTGCTAGCCACTATCTAGTTAAAATATTAATAGATGCTTATTCTATAGTCTGTGTCCTATATATCGAGTGCTTAAAACAAGACAAGATGCAAAAAAAATGTGTAACCATATGTGTCATAGGGCACTAGGTCAGTAATATATAGACCCACCAACGAAAGTCCCGAAGCGCCCTTTACTATATTTTAAGGACTATCATGCTTAGGTGAAGATGTAGATGATTGCTGTGGCTGCGGCCGCCGCTGTTAGTCTAGGTCTAGGTAGAGGTTGATTCTAGAGTTGGGAGCTCTCTATCATGTAACTGGGCTAACTTGTAAACTATCTCAGGTAGCATGGCTATAAGTGACTAGATGGCCTATTTGCTTCTGGACACTTACTGAAAGGAATATTGACGGTACTCTCATTTCGCTACCGCTGTTGCTATTGCTGTTACTACTGGGTAGTAGCGGTGTCTTTAGGGATTTGCTATGACTTAAGGACAAAGTGAATAGATGAATGGATTATTGATGAATGATCCATCACCTATCATTACTCGACATGTTATGACATTCAGATCTATGAGCTAAATGTCAGAGAGTTTAGATGATTGACTACTGTCCTATCTAATCTCATTGTCAGATCCTTAGGATCTTGCCCGCGACTTACTGGTTTGAATTCATTTTGGTTGTGCTCAAAACCAGCGAGAACAAAACTGCAGGTCTGTCAAAAGTCACCTCTAACCCGAGTACTACACGATGTGATCTAAATCATTTTTCGAGTTAACATACATTAAATGCGTGGCACCCTACGATTAATAAGTTTAGAGAAAAAGAAGGATTAAGATAGTCTAACTATCTCAGATAATAGATTTCGTTATCTATTATTATTGTTCTGTTACTACGCTCCTGTGCTTCCACTGCCGCTGCTACCGCCGCTGCTACTGCCGCTGCTACTGCCGCTGCTACCGCCGCTGCTACCGCCGCCATAAGTAGAGTCAAAGCAACTTCTTATTTGCGATTTGGTTGCAGAACCACCGCTGGAAGCTGCATCGGAGAGGCATTTTTGAAATTTATCGTAGTCACTTTTAGATGAGCTACTACTGCTACTGCTTCCACCGCTGCTAGTACCACTGCTAGTACCACTGCTTCCACCCTTGCTGGTATCACTGCTTCCCTTGCTGGTATCTCCTTTCTTTGCTATCACTGGGCTAACATGTGCCATTGACGATGTTAGCAGTATTGCTGCTAGTGCGATAACTGCAACAGCCGAGATTGTTTTTAATCTGTTCATTGTTTTTCTAGTGCGTTCAGTATTGTAATAACTATTTATTTATTAGTTAACATAGGTAACTAACCATTGTACATTATTACAAAAGTTGTAATTATTTGACATTTCACATGCATTACTTGAATTTTAATTATTTTCCTCTTTACAAACTCAATTGCACTGGCATATACCCCGGGAAAAGCGTAACAATCCTTTCTTACTCAATCGTTAACGTTACAAAACTTGTTTCGGTACAAATTGTCCTACTACTTAAATAATTTGCAACGACCTAGCGATGAGTAAATATCGTAATGCAATATGTCATGGCTAACACTAGTAATTAGTTGTCAAAGTAGCAAATCTTGAAACAAGATCAAAAAGAAAATCTCCTCACATCTTATTAGGAGGATTTCATACTGTTTGGTAATACTTGGAAACTAGTCATGTTGAGATGCGAAGTTACTTCTACTTGAACCAATTGCATCGAAATTGGATAGCGACTTCCACAGATACCAGGTGGCAACACTCCTATACGGTCTCCATGGAGCTGCTATCCTAACCATTTCCACAGGTATAGGAAGTTTTTCAAACAAGTAAGTCTTTTTCATAGCGTTTCTCAAACCTAAATCAGTGACCGGTAATACATCTTCCCTACCAAGATAGAAAATCAAAAACATTTCTGCAGTCCACCTTCCTATACCTTTTACCCTAGTCAGCTGGCTAATTATCTCTTCATCTTTCATTAGTGGTAGTTCAGACAAATTCAGCTTCTTGTCTACAATATGGGCCGCAAGCTCCTTTAGATAAGTTGATTTCATTCTTGATAACCCTACTCGATTTCTTAACTCAATATCTGGTGTTGAGATAATTTTTTCAGGAGTAGGTATAAGATTTCCGTAATATGAATAAAATCTCTTACAAATTGCGTTAGCAGCATTTCCATTAAGTTGCTGATAGATTATCGCTTCTATCAATGCCTGAAATGAATCATATTTTTTCTTAATGGAATAAGATCCGACTAAAGTGATGATTTCAGCAAGACGTTTATCAGAATTACAGAGATATTTGATATATTTCAAGTTCAAATAGGATACTTCAATGGTTTACTCTATTATCATTGTTTTTATCATCAAGTTGCTAGATCTTCCTCCCGAGCAGCCTTCCAAGATCGATTAAATCAACCATCAAGTCTCATCCAGAATACATATCCAGTTCTTAAATTCCAATTTTTATATATGGGTAAAAGTTTCAATGGATTATCTAAACTATTGAATAAGAGCATCTTTTTTTCGATACTGGTGAAAACACACACCCTATGCCTCCTGTAAAACCATATTCACTAGTTGAATTTTAGTTATTAGTTTAAATCCACAATTTACTTTCACAAGTAAATCCATTCTTTTAGAAATCCCGGTCTATAGCAAATGTCAATGTTCATCAATTGTTTGCGCATTAAGTGAGAAGTCTTAATATAGAATATCACAAATGGACCACAAATTTACAACAGTACAAATTAGTCTTGTGGCATTTTCGATCAAATGATATTTCAAACCTAATGAATTTCATAAATTCGCGAGTTGTTTTCGATTCTACTTTATTATTCTGAGGCTATCAACCATATCATATTCACTTTGGTGCTGAATGGGCCGTTGGGACTCGTAATAAAGTACCACCACCACGTAGAAAACTTTGATCACAATTTACCAACGGCCAAAATATTATATCGACTGAGATATTATTTATCTAGATTTAACAAAGTTATCTAATGTATAATACCAACTCCGTTTATGTAATATTGACTGTCAACCAAGCAATGAATCGTCTAATCGGATTCAGCCGATATATCATAGGTAGGTAAAGTATAATCCCCTAAGACGGCTGAATTCTAGGACGGTCGACTTGATGTTTCAGATTATTATTGCAGGACGACATCACAAACAGACCAATCTCTGGCTTAGAGATAGATCATCAATTGTAATAAAATAGCCTGATTCTTCAAATTGTTCCTTAAGACAGGTTCACTTTTTAGTGCCTACCATGAGCAAATCTTTACCCATAGAAATAGTGATCTAGCGTGGTATTGTGCCGATTAGGATAGCAATACTTGTATTACATACAATAATTTCGCCAAATATGTGAAATAGGATCCACTCACAATCGGAGTCGATCCTGTAGCAAGAATACTAATGTTATCATCCACAATTGATATTTATTTATCACCTTTGCCATCGTGCAGTACATTCGTCGAATATACTGGTGTATAGTAACTAAATGAGTTCACTTTGTTACCTCAACCTAATATACACCGACATCATAACACACTAGTGAGTTGAAAACTCGAACCACCACAATAATAGGAGTCGTCGCAATGATAGCTGCACTAGCTCTCGTAGCCACAGCACCAGTTCTAACCAACAACGCATTCGCACACTCGGACCATAACGACCATCACCACCATCACCACCATCACCACCATCACCACTTCTTCTTCCATCACCACCATCACCACCATCACCACCATCACCACCACCGTGATTAGAAAGCAGCACTATTAGTCTCGCACAAAATCAGTTGTTGCAAGAGTTAATAATGCAGCCCACCTTTTTCTTTTTTATAAAGCTCAAATTGACTATAATGTATAGAAATCATAACCTCTGGTAGCAATTTTTTCCTTCATATGAATATTT
>DATBGR010000556.1:0-10390 GCA_036557905.1 Nitrososphaeraceae archaeon
CAATATTAGTACTAAAATTTATTTTAGGTCATGTTAGTTGATAATATTTTGCTATATTCTCATCTATAATTATTTGCTTGAACAAGTATTCATTCTACTATAACCAATATAAGAAGAGTTCATCTCCATTCAAATCATATATGAGATGCAGTTATGCCCATTATTACTGAATTCATGAGATCAAAGCAGCTGCTTTATTTGACATAATCGTGGGTTTATATTGACGTAGATAATTAGAGTGACCCCTAAAGTATGCTGCCTATCCTCCCGTTTATATAAGTTAATCAAAGGTAAGTCTTGCAATTAACAATATTGTAGCTGCAAAATATCAATCAATTATATGTCTATGTTTTCATGAGATTGTGTTATTGGATAGATTCTTTGAATCCATGAACTCTATGATTAATATTCTCAGGTCAAGTAACATAATCATATAGTCAATTTTACCTTACGAATAATAGCCAAAAAATATAATTATGGAATCTGTTGAACCCAATAATCAGACCTATATGACTGTGATCGGGAATTTGTCTGCTAAATCTAATATACCTACCATTTATGATATTATAAAGGCTAGAGAGCTATTTGATAACACTATAAGGAAAACACCATTACAGAGATCGGCTACGTTTTCTAAGCTCGTAGGGACAAATGTATTTTTGAAACTAGAATCATTACAAATGACAGGTTCGTTTAAAGTTAGAGGCGCATACGTCAAATTAAATAAGTTAACTGATGAAAGCCAAAGAAAGGGTGTCATAGCTGCCTCTGCCGGCAATCATGCACAAGGAGTAGCTTACGCAGCATTGAGTAAGGGTGTATCATGTACTATTGTCATGCCCAAAAATGCATCGCCTGCCAAAATCGCAGCAACAAGGTCGTACGGCGCAGATGTGATTTTACGCGGTTCGAACTATGATGAATCATGGACTGCCGCGCAAGACATTGCAGGCAAAGAGCGCACGATTATCCATGCTTTTGATGATGGACAGGTAATAGCTGGTCAGGGAACGGTAGGTTTGGAGATAATGGAAGATCTGAGTGATATTCACGAAATCTACCTACCAATTGGAGGCGGAGGCTTGGCAGCGGGCGTTGCGATCGCAATAAAATCGAAAAGACCAGATATAAGGATCATAGGCGTAGAATCAAAAGCATTTCCTGCTATGAAAGAATCGCTTACAAAAGGTTCTTTACAGAAAATCGAATCTGGATTCACGATCGCAGATGGTATATCTGTGAAGTGCCCTGGCGAGCTTACTTATGCCATAGCCTCAAAATACCTGGATGATGTAGTGCTGGTTGAAGATTCCGCAATAGTTAGAACAATGTTTTTACTTATGGAGAGAATGAAATTAGTGATTGAACCTGCCGGTGCTGCGAGTCTAGCATACTTACTATCGAATGGCCGTCCTCATACTAATAAAAATATTGTTTCAATCTTATCTGGTGGAAATGTAGATATGTACCTGCTTGGACAGGTTGTAGCAAAAGGCCTTATACAGATGGGCCGAATGGTAAAAATTTTTGTTCAGTTACCTGATAAGCCCGGAGCACTAAAGACCGTAGTTGATGGGATCACCGAACTCAGTCTGAATATCGTTGAGGTGGAACATGATAGATTAAGCTCTAACGTTTCGGCTGGTAGTGCAGGAGTTTATTTAAGTCTTGAGATGGAAAATGAAAGTCACGCAAAACGACTAATCGAATTTCTGAAGCAAGAAGGAATAGAATTTCGAGTGGTTAGTTAGCCTATGAACGAGCTTGACGACTAAGTAATTGCATAATGCATGGTTAGAAGACTGCAGATAATGCGTTGAATTGAATTGAATTAAATTGAATTGAGCATATTCTTAAGTCAATTTAATGGCTGATGGACGAATTCGTCAACACGGAAGATCTCATATTTGCACTTGTGTATCACTATGTGAACATGGTAAAGATTTTTGTTAAATTACCGAACAAGAAATTCAACAAGAGTCAAGTGTTGATCTAGATTTACAATATTTCAGAGATTATGGATCAAAATGTAAGCTATCTCCTTTTTTATAGGCATACAAATATTATGAAGGTAAGTAACAGGACTACCGAAAATATATACCTCCCTCCTCCCCGTCCCTATTGGTTCCTCTATACATTATCTATGAAGGAGGAGATAAGAGACCGATCTGAGCAAATGCATGAGTATTTCACAGAGTATCCTCCCAACTTGTATAGAAAGTGTGCAGACTGCAACAAGCGAACACCCCACATTTGTTTGAAGTGCAATTTTTGCTTTTCATGCCATTATAAGGTTGAAAGAATAGAGAAAAGTGAAAAGGAGAGACAATCAATAGTCTCTCGTAAACAAGATAAGGTGCATACGCCTCAATCTGTTATACCGAAACATGAAGTCAATTTTGTTACATACAAGATCAAAAGAAAGTAGCAATTAATAATGTCAATTCACATCAGAAAAAGAATAAGAAAAACCATATGATAATAGGAATTTAAAGAATAATCAAAAATTTTGTAGTCGTGATTTCTGATAAGTAATAATTTTTATTGTTACATATAGACTACAGAAAATTGATATCAAAATTCGGTAATGGCCTCGACCGAGGCCATACGCACTTAATCTACCTTTACATCAGTGCCGGTTTGTTTGGAAGTTGCTGCCTCAGGCTGTTTTGTCTTCACTTTTAGTTCTAATATTCCGTTCGTATAGGAAGCTTTTGCGGATGTCTCGTCCAAATCTACGTCTACCGGAATTTCATTGTGGTACCTTTTTTCTCCTCTCTCAGCGTGTATTGACACATTATTTGGAGTTATGTTAATTTTAATGCCTTCCTTACTGACCCCTGGCATTTCCGCTGTAATGATTATTTGGCTATTCTTTTTATCTAGTGCATAATCAACCAGTGCTTCCCTATTTTCCTTATGTTTCGTCAGACCTTTGACCGATGGCCTGACATTACCAAATTCTTTGATATGAGGCTTTCCATCGGGTCCTACGGTGATTTGATATCCATAATAATAGGAGGATGGGCTACCTTGATTCGAGACGTTTTCCAGCAAACCGCTAAATATTCTACTCATAGTCTCTTCTGCTTTGGCAAATTCCCGGTCCATCTCCTCAAAAATTGAACCGAATCCACCAAATCTCCACGGAGATAAGTTACTTGTCATTACATATTGTAATACATATTACATATATAAATGTATATAACTAGTAGATAGACTTAATACTTTGGAATTCTAAATATTATATAGTTCATATCATGTCCTTCTTGAACCCATCAATGACTATAACACAGGCAATAAGACACGTGCTTTCCGCTAATGAAATTTATTTTCATGCACTACAATTCGGCATTGCCAATTACACCGCACTAGCTGAAAGAATTAAACCAGAAGTCGAGAGACTTGTAGGTTCTAGCGTAAACGTGGGGACAGTAATTGTAGTGATCAAACGACTTGCTGATTCACTAGAAAACGAAAGATCGGAAACCCGGAAGGGAGATATGCAACAAATTGATGGTGAGCAGACAGACGAATCTGAAAGAAATAGCACTCAGCAAACTATCGGTAAACTCAATGATACTTCATTTAATGGCGCAAGAATGTCCCTAACTGATAGTATTATCGATATAGGCTTGTTTGGAATTGACGATGAAGACAAGTTTTTTAATGATAAAATATCTGAAATGCTTGAAGATATTCTTGACAAGGAATCAAGGTATAGTCTGTTCCAAACGAATAAAAATTTGAGATTGTTTGCCGAGGACATCACGGAAGTAAGAAAATTAATTTCCGTTGTGTCTACCAAGATCAATCATAGAATTAACCAAGGTCTTTCCCGCATAACAATCACTTTACCAACTATCTACAAGCATAACGAGAATAACAAAGATGCTTCCTACCTGATCGACTCTAGGAGAGAGATCACTGATGCTATGAAACAAAATCCATATGGTACAATGTCTAAGATATTGAATATTCTGTATAACAGCAACATTCCTTTACATGATGCCTTCCTTACTGCAAACGAAATTGTATTGATAATGAGAAATACCGACGCCGCGAGGGCATACGAAATAATCAGATCAAACATAACTCGCTAGTCCATGCAAATGACAGATTGTTTCATAGGAATCTCTATGCCTTCTGACATATCACGATCGCTCCATTGATTGCGAATTACAGATCAATCATAATTATTTTGAAACATGAAAGCAAATTAGTTCAGATAAGACGGTGAAGTATACATAGACTCCTAGGGATGGGGGAATTATAAAATCATGAGATACCAAATTCTCAATGGTAATTGCTATGATTTGTTGAAAAATCTATTGAATGACCCAAAGGAATTAGGCAAGTACAGACTTATCGTAACGTCCCATCCATATTATGGGCATAGACACAACGGAATGAATCATAATAAAATAGGACAAGAACCAACTGATGATATTTTTATTGATAGGGTGACCGATATTATTGCGATTTGTAGAGAACTTTTAGCTGAAGATGGCAGTTTGTGGATAATTATAGGTGATACTCGGCAAAGGTTTAGAAAATTATTGATACCTCATAGACTCGCACTCAACTTGTCTCAAAGGAAATATACTATAAGAAGATATAATCTGGATCAAGAATTTGTTTGATGGTTCTCTTCTAACCTGTGTTATCTGCGCGTTAGCGGCATACTCTGTTGGCAGTAGCATTAAAATAAAACCGAGAAAAAAACGAAATCATATATGAAAAAAACTAAATTTTTAACATCGTCCCAGGAGTAGTGTTATTTCAAATGACTAGCTACAAGGTCATTCAAGGAAACACATATGACAAATTGTGTGACCTTGTGAAAAAACCCGGAGAAAGGGGAAAATACAGACTTATTGTGACTTCTCCTCCTTATTATGGCCATAGACACTATGGTGAAGATCCTCTTGAAATTGGACAAGAAAAGACCCACATCCAATATATTGAAAAACTAACCAAAATTTTTCTGGTTTGCAGAGATCTTCTCACGAACGATGGTAGTCTTTGGATCGTGATTGGTGATACCAGAAGAAGATACGGAAAACTCATGATACCGCATAAACTAGCCCAACGGCTAATAGAAACAGGCTATACTTTTAGAGAGGATATTATTTGGTACAAGAAAAATAATGTATCTAGTAGTTCAAAGGCGAATTTTGCACAAGCTTATGAAACAATATTATTCATGTCAAAAAATGAAAGGTGTTATACTAATTTAGATGGTATAAGGATAAGTGGAAATGAAGCAAGAGAAGGAAGGAACAGAATGCCACCTATACACATGTTGCAATTTAAACCCTACAACCCAAATAGGGAAAGAATAACCAAGATCCTGGAGATTATCCACAGTGCTAGCCAAAATACTCCTTTCGACGAATTGCCTACAACGAGTGAAATCTCTCGAGCCTACGGATTCGATCCAGAAAAATATTGCCCAACTTGCTTTCGTAAGTTTAAACGTCATGCGACTAGGAAGAGAATAGGTGACCATAAACACTATCCAATATTTGCAGTCTGTAATTCGATTGGAAAGAATCCGGGCAATGTCTGGGAGGTTTCGACTAAAGCACATTACGGAAATGAACATTTCGCAATTTTTCCAGAAGATCTCATTAATATAATACTTGACTTCGCTACAGAAAAAGGGGATTGGGTTCTCGACCCATTTGCTGGCAGAGGTACTAGCGGTATGGTTTCTGTACATAAGGAAAGAAAGTTCTATGGAATTGATCTCTATCCGAAGAATGTTTTTCAAGCTATCAAAAATATTCAAAATGTGAAAGATGGAAAAATTTTATTGAATCTAGATGATCAGAAGAGGCGCACAATTACTAATGATATTAGTCCCTAAGAAGCTTTTGTTACCACAGAATAAAACTTGAGATTTGTTATTACATTGGTGGTGGGGGCAGGTATTTATTCAATAGACTTTAAGCCTGTTTATTTAATTAACCTTTTATAGACAAAAGAGACTACTGATATATTCGATCCGTTAATCCATGAATCTAAGGAATTGTTTAACATGGAAATTAAACAAAAACGTATTTTGAAAAGGTCCCCCCATGCTTTTCCTTTGGTATAACCATTATGAGAACGTAGGAAGATTTAGCTATATGCAATTGGTCAACTAAAGGGTTTAAAATAACTCTTAACTCTCTTAAGATGTGTAATGAATTTCTTCCTGAATTATACCGCGTGTTAAGAGGAGTCTACTTATTGGTATTAGTAATTGGTATAGGATATGTTATCTTGTTAATCCACTAACCTTCTAAACTGTCTTTACTTTGATAAGGTCATTATATGGCGAAAGGGTTGTAATTAAAATTTGACACAAGTTGAAGGTCCAAGTCTATGTAAATTATGCCGATCTTCCTCTAAATATCAGATTGTCGTTGGTCTGGGTTCGGTGGGATGCAATACACTAGTGTATGTAATCCAGGTCAATTTTTTTCCTGATCCCTGAGTTAATATGAATTAAAGTAGTCGTTAAGGCAGGTCCTTATGCAAAAGTTAATGCCAGGATAGATGTTTGTCTTTACACCGTACACGGCTTAGCAAGATATGGCAGTTAGGGCTCGGTCCTCTACCTACCTACCTACCGTCCAACGAATATGGATAAGTTACTTATTTCATAAGCATCCTAATGTTTTAAAATAATTCCTAAGAGCACTTTGATCTGTTGTTTCTGTACTTTATTTTGTATATCGTTTTGCAACTGCAAATACCGAAAAATGTATGAAGAAATCCCGTCACTAACGAGTCCTAGGCTAAAGAGTTTAATGTTCGGTAGGGCCATTCTGGAGGCTAAAAAGAGATCTGCAGATGTAGAGGCACCTAGTGCAGCTGCAACTGCTGCTATAACAGCCAATAACTAGAATGCATAGAACTGCTCAACTGGCAATCTCTATCGATGATTTCAGTTAACCCTGTATCTCTATTTCAGGGTGTAAAACAGAGGGAATTGGCATTGGATTTGATGATGGGTATTCTCCTCCATACTTATTAGAAGCAGGCAACCCCGTCCAACCACCCTCACTGTACGGAAGAGTTGATGTTTGTCCTGGTAAAAGTTCTGCCGTGTACGAATCAGGAGGAGTCTTATATCCGCCTAAAGTGAGATACCAACTGAATTTTTCTGGGTTTTTGACACTTTTTATTGTTCCTTTAAGGTCAAGAATCACACCATGAGTATGATCGGGGTCCTCTGAACTGGGTCCGCCTCGCTGTAGGGTTACTTTTACCACATTTGGTGGTGGAGAAATTACATCTGCTGCTACAAGAGCCCATTTAATTTCATTACCATCATAAGGTCCAAGCCACCAGTGTCCATCGGCCGGTTGGTAAAAGAGAACATCACTCTTATTGTCACCATCCATATTGCCAGTATATGTTGGAAGTTTTGATATATTTCCAAATCCTGCACTCTGTGAAACAAGTTTCCATGGATCATAAGGTCCAAGCCACCAGTGTCCATCTGCCGGTTGGTAAAAGAGAACATTCTCCTTGCCATCCCCATTGTAGTCGCCAACATAATTAGCTGTACTGCCCAGCCAACAATCCTTACACTTGCTGTCACCGGCCACGCGATATCGCAGGGGCGATTCTATTTAAGCATTCCCTAAATGTAGTATTCCAGTACAGATTTACTTGACTTTATAATGATTCGCCAAAGATGAAAAAATAATCATTGTTTACCACTAGTGTTGTTTAATGCAATAAGAACATATAGAACAAAACTAGATTCTGTGTTTAATATGCTAACACTTGCAATACCATATCGGCTGCTCTGGATGGAGTTATATATCTTGTCAGGGACCATTTTATCCTCCTAATCTAGAGTATACACATTTTTATAGTAAGACACATAATATTTACATGTACGCGTAACCATTTGATGGTTACACACATGATGCATCCATATTTATACTCTCGTTTGCTAGAAAAGGTAAATCATGCGATAGATTCTCCGTCGAATAATATGATCATACTGTAGCATTCATTATGTCTGATAGGAGTCGTGGATGAAGCCAAATTAGAGAATTCGAAAAATAGAAAAATGTCATATCAGCCTGGTAAGATCTAGCTCGATGAGGTCACTCAAAACGTGATAAGATTTGATGACTTAAGCTGATTACTCATTACTTATACTCATAGTAGTTGGAAGATCTTTTGTCAATTTCATTAGTGTTTGTATGTCAATATAAAACAATATCATATCAGTTGGCTCGTCTAGAATCTTGCATTCCACACGAATTTCTTCATTTTTCTCGGTCTCAAACAGGACATAGCCTGGACCTTCATCTATTTGTAAGTCATCTGGAATTACCAACTTTCCAATAGAGTGATATGATTCTTGAATGTTTATTTTAAATGACTTCTGGCCAAAATATGCGGATCCAGAAATATAGCCATCTCCTAAATTTACAGTTAAGTTGAGTTTCAAGTATAACATGCTAATGACGTCATCATTATTATTCTATTCCCATTTTTTCAAAGATTATTTGGGCCTTCAAAATGATTGTGTGGTATGCAAGTTTAGTGATGAAATAGTTTATGATAAGCTTGACATAAGCAAAGTTGCAGTCGAGCTTCATTCAGTTCTTGAAGGATCTCCGGATAAAATATAGGGATTCCAAATTACCTTGAAATACATTCTTGTCTGCCTCCCTAAAAAATGCTGTCATAAGAATATGCAGAGGAGAAGGTCAACCAGAGGTGGACAGTTAGTTGCATTGAGGCAATAGCATGTTGCTTATTTGTGGTACGGCTTGAGGAACTAGCATGACTTAAGTTAGGGCTGTCCCTGCTAGGCCTACGATAGTATTTGTATCATCCTAGGAACCTAGCGAATAACCACCCGATAACATAGAGTTGCAATTCGTTATTATTTTACGAAGTAGCATGTGGTGCCACTTCCTATGATTCAGAAGGCTACTATCTGTTTGCCTTCTGTAGTCTTGGTCGAAATTGTCCTAGGCCAAACAGACTCTTCAAAGTGACTTAAGAGGTAGTCTAGACCGTGTTCTATTCTAGCATCATCGATTATATGGGGTCTTTTTTCCTTAACATGTGGATATGACGCATTAAGGAATATTCCCCCATATACTCGTCATCTCGAGTAGGAGTAAGATTAGCCATTACCCCTTGTTCTTCTTCTTGTAAGTGTCTATCGACACCTTTTCTATGAACTCCTTCCTGTACATCTCTTCGATTAGCATTGCTGCGTTACTCTGGAAGATTTTGCCAGTAGATACTAGCTCTTGCTGGAGTTTCTGGCCTGATACGCGTCAATGCGATCCTTCTCCTTTTTGACCGTCTCGAACTGACGATCTAGATAGGCAAGATTACCGGCATCACCCTACACACCAGTGACGTTCTTGTCAATTTCTTTGACTGCTTTCTTTAGCCTTTTTTGGCTGCAGCCGGTAATGAAGACGTACACACCTTCTTCGACGAATAATTTAGCGGTAGCAAGTGCCATACCTCTGGCCACTCCGGTAATAACGGCTACTCTGTTCTCTAATTTTTTTGACATGGATTAAGATAGGTACATAATAAGTTAATTGTTGTACTTAGACAGATAGGTTACATTATTAATTACCTGCATGGGTTACACCTTGCTGCGTGCTCTTGTATGTGTACTTGATGTAATTAACCTTTGTAGGAACATCTCTGAGGGAGTAAGACCGTTTATGCCTCCATGTTCTCTTGCTTCATTGTACGCTTTTACAAACATGTCATACCTCTGTTTACCTTCATCTATATTTGGAATATCTTCTAATGCTAGAAACTCATTCTTCACTATCTTGTTATATGCCTCCACTTTGCCTTGTAACTGCGGATAAGAATTCGGTATCTGTTTATTCTTTATCTGGTTGTGTACAAGGAAATGTCGGAATATTCTGGATGTAAACTGTTTACCGTTATCATGCATTATCTTCTTAGGCTTACCATTAATGATTATCCAATCCTCTAGTACATTGAGAACATCAACTGACCTCTTTCTTTCAGAACACTTGCTAGCTACTTTTCTGGAGCAATCATCTAAACAGCTAATGATATAATTCCTTTGATTGGAATTACTGAGATAGAATGGGCCAAGGATATCCATCTGCAGCATATTGTTTGGATGCTTCATGACAAATCGCTTGTAGCCTCTTATTTTGGCCTTACATCTAAGGATATTAAGACAATGTCTCTTTAGTATCTTGTAGATAGTTCTGGTGCTTAACGATATTCCAATGATTCTTTTTAATCTAAACTTGATTCTGTTACATCCATTTCGATAATCCATTGCTTTTGATTCCGTATAGATTCTATATTGATTTCTTTTATCCTATTACATCATAGGTAAAACTAGTATCATCCA
>DATBGR010000557.1:0-22949 GCA_036557905.1 Nitrososphaeraceae archaeon
GATAATAAGGGAACCAATCCACGAATTTCATATCTAAAATTGCATGTAAGTTATTAATAGGTTATATGCCGAAGTATGTATTATTGACTAGGAGAACGATATATGGGAAGTGTCCAAATTGCAGAACTAAAAGTCAACTTGAGGTAGTTTCTGGTGCTGCAGGCAGAGAAAAATTCAAGTGTAATCAATGTTATCACAAATTTGGCATGGACCAACTGTGATCATTTCATTGAGTATCAAATATCTGCAAAATCTTGGTGTGAGGGGGTGGACTTTCTTGGATATTCAGATTGACGTCTCTTTGCCTCAGATTTGCCTAATCTGGACCTAATTTTAAATCATGAGTGATAATTGTGTAACAATTATAATGTTCGATTGGGTTAGACTTTATATGAGGAGTGGTGAATCTAAGACGGTTATTGTCCCTGGCGATCACATTGCATTAATTGAGGAATTTGAGGGTGGAAAGAATACATATGTTCTAAATGGTGATATTAGAGCAGCTACTGTTGGAATACCTCTATACGATCTAAAAAGGCACATAGTAAAGGTTAAGCAGAAAAATTCTCCAATGCTGGCCAAGATTGGAGATACTGTAGTTGGCCATGTTGAAATGCTCTTTGGTAATATGATGTCGATAAGAATTCTTTATCTGAACGAAAGGAAGTCGGTTGCGGGATTTTCTGCGATTGCATCTACAAGAATTAATCCGGGTGGTGGCGGATGGTCCCGAGGAGATCGTAAAGGTCGAGCTATCTTCAGGGTTGGCGACATTGTAAAGGGGCGAGTTTTCAGTCTTCTAAATTCAACAATCCACATCACAATCGATGAAAGAGAATTCGGAGTATTGTACGCTTTATGTTTTAATTGTGGTGGAGACACCGTTCGAATAAATAACAACATAAAATGCATAGAGTGTGGAACACAAGAGGAACGAAAGTTAACCAACGATTATGGTAAGGAAACTTTTCGGCTAATTCACAAAACAAGCACAAAGTAACCTTATGAAGCAAAGGGTTGCGTTTCAGGGAGAGAGAGGAGCATATAGCGAAATTGTGACGATAAAGTATTTTCCTGATGAGGAAATAATACCAATGAGATCGTTTCAGGACATATTTAGAAATCTCGAGTCTGGCGGAGTGGATTTCGCAATAATTCCTGTCGAAAATTCCATAGAAGGAAGTGTAAATGAAGTGTACGATCTACTGCTAAAATCCAATGCAACTGTATGCAGAGAAACGCACCAACGCATATCTCATTGTCTTATTGTTAATAAAAATTTTGACTCTGTAATCAAATCCGTATATTCACATCCTCAAGCACTAGCTCAATGTAGAAAATATATCCAAGAAAGGAAGTTAGAATCAATCCCAACTTATGACACAGCAGGTGCAGTTAGACTAATTAAGGACAGTAGAATCATGAATGCGGCGGCGATAGCGAGCGAAAGGGCTGCCCAGTTGTATGATATGCAAATCGCTGATCATGGAATTGAGGACGAGGAAAGCAATTATACGAGATTCTTTGTTTTATCAAAGAAGGAGATCAAAACACAGCCTTCTGGGCACGACGCCACATCTATTATCTTTTCCATAAATCATTTACCTGGCTCATTATTCAATATCCTAGGCGAATTCGCAAAGAGAGATATTAATCTTACAAGGATAGAGTCCCGTCCAACCAAGGAAATGCCATGGGAATACAATTTTTATGTGGATATAGATGGTCATTCTAGTGACACATTCATCAGCGAAGCATTAGAATTAATTGAGAAGAAGAGCAATTTTTTTAAGATCTTGGGTTCGTATACGATAGAATTTTGTTGAGTTTAATCATTGATTAGTTCGTGCGAATGTGGCTGAATCGCACTTTAATGCAAAGATATTTCAGATAGAATTTGAATACGCTTCTATCCTGATGCGCAGTTGCTAAATCCGCAATCAATACACATACTGCAGCCTTCTGTGATTATTAGTCGGGAGCCGCAGCAAGGACAAGTTTCCCCTGAAGGCAAATCAAACAGACGAGACGTAGGATCTGGTTCAGGTGAAATTGTTGGCCCGGTTTCAAATTCTACATTTGTATCGGTAAATTCCTGAACCTGCGGTTCTCGAAACACAGCTTCCAATTGTTGCCTAACATAAGGCACCATCATGCTAGAGGAGACATAATCTCTTACGAATGTACTAGGTTTCGTGATTCCCCTCTTCTCAGTTCTATTTTCTCCAGTTATGTGTAACACTTGTTCATGTCTAGAACCGTCACGATATACGGTAACACCTTTCAGGCCCAATTCATGAGATAGAAGATATGCACGCTTTACATCATCTACTGTTGCATCACCCGGCATATTGATCGTCTTTGCGATAGCATTTGAAATCCATTTCTGCCATATTGCTTGAGCCATCAAATGGTCTGTCCAGTGTATGTCGATGGCAGTTACAAAGATATTCTGTATTGACTCAGGTATTTCATCAAGTCCGCTAACCGATCCATAGTTGTTAGATACCCTAGTGAGAATATCATCATCGTATAATCTGTTTAGTTTCAAAATATTTTCAAAGATCCTGTTCGTATAAAAGAATCTTCCGACAGTAACGCGTTTCTCAAAGACGACCGCAAATATGGGCTCTATACCATTTGAAGTATCAGCAATCATGGATAGTGTCCCTGTGGGGGCAATCGTTGTTGTCCAAGAATTCCTTATTCCGTGTTTTTGAATTTTCATTATCAACGAATTCCAATCATATGAATGCAATTCTTTAGGAATGTTGTAATATCCTGCAATTGGTATTTTGCCATCGACATATTCTGTTTCTTCAAAGAGTGGGAATGGACCTCTAGATTTAGCTATCGCTACACTCTCTTCCATACTATAATAAGAAATTGCCTCTGCCAGCTTGTTCATAAGATCATACCCCACTTTTGAATTGTATGGAATCCCAAGAATGAACAATAGATCTGCAATACCCATAATCCCTAAACCTATCCTTCTTGTCAGTCTAGTATTGTCCTCGATTTCTCGAACTGGATATTTGTTTGTATCTATAATGTTATCCAAAAATCTAGATGACAATCTAACAGCTTGTTCATATCTCTGCCAATCAAATTCATACATGCCATCGGCTTTTCGTTTTACGAAGTTTGCGAGATTTATTGATCCTAAATTACATGACTCATATGGATATAATGATTGTTCGCCGCATGGATTGGTTGCGCGTAGTGGCCCTCCTTTTGCTTTAATGCAGGGATTATGTTCGTTTATGTTGTCAAAGAAAATTACTCCGGGTTCGGCACTCTTCCATGCGCTAAAAGCAATTAAATCCATCAATTGATGAGGATCTATTTGTTTTATAATCTCCCCAGTTCTTGGATTCCTCAATGAGTATTTGGCATTGTTCTCACCGACTAATGAATGCCAGAAATCTGCCAACATTCCTACACTAACATTGAAGTTTTCGAATACACCTGGCTTGGTTTTTGCGGTCACAAATTTTTCGATATCTGGGTGCCAAGCCTCCAATATTCCCATATTTGCCCCCCTCCTCTTTCCGCCTTGCTTCACAACATCAGTAACAGTATCAATAATCCTCATGAAAGAGGTGGGGCCAGATGCGACTCCTGAAGTTGATGCAACTATGTCTCCTTCGGGACGCAGATCGGAATAATTGATTCCCACTCCTCCACCCGACTTAAAGATCATGGCTGCATCAGTAGAGGATTTCATAATCCCATACATATCATCCGGCATCTCTAAAACGAAGCAGGCAGATAGTTGTCCCAATCTCGTTCCAGCATTCATAAGCGTAGGGGTATTTGGGAGAAAATCTCTCGATATCATTAGATTGTAATATTCTCTAATTTTTTGTTCATATGCAGACAGTTTTCCTTCGGCAACCGACCTAAGTAATTGTCTGAAACTGAGCCTCATGTGACCTTGTTCTGCTAGATTAATATAAGCTCGAATTAGCGATTCAAAGTGATATTTATTTAGCATGTACTCCCCAATTTTCAGCTTTAAATGAAAATCTTCCGTCTTCGAATAATAAAGAGCCGCTTCATTGATGTCCTGCGGATGATTGTCATTCAAATCGAAAAATATGGAATCATGTAAAATATCAGGAATCGCAACTAGAATCGCAACTCGTTCAAACATCTGACTTGGTCCTTCTATTATCTTACCGGAATTGTCTCTCAGTAGATATCTAGCTGCCAAAACCCGAAGTGAATTTAAATCAAATGCTTTATCCACGTCATCCAGGTCTCTCTTATTTAGAATCTTCATCTTTTCGTCACGAATCTTTCGGCGTTCATGTCGGTATAATATATACGCCTTTGCTGTCTCAGAAAAACCTTCTTCGATCAATATGGATTCCACCATATCTTGAACGTCCTCCACGCTTGGAATTGCGGTTGTTTCAGCAGATCTATATCCCTGCTGAATCATTTTATGTACCACATCGCCGGCCAATCTATCAGCTACTGAATAATCGGCTCTACCTGTCGCAACCAAGGCTTTGTATATTGCATTCGATATTTTTGGTTGTCCGAAATTGACTACTCTCCCATCTCTCTTCTTAATTCGTAGAATCGCATTCTCCTTAGAGTTATTAACCTCAGTAATCCCCGCCATCCCTTGTTTACCTATCCTGTTGATCAACTACAATACTTAAAGGCTTTCTCTGCAGGATTGGTTTATACGAATGGATTGCTGGGCTAGTCCTAATCAGCCACGGGTACAATCACATATGTTGTAAATAGCAAACAATCTAATACGGTTTGCAAAATATAACTATATGTTTGACCTATTACGAACGGATTTGTATTCAACACTTTTCCCCTTTAAATCAGGGATGATTTTATAATTAGCTATACCGAAGCCCTTTTTTAGCTCGTTCCCACTAAAAATCCTGTCCAAAAATACAGCCAAGGCAGCGATTTCTGAATGAGGTTGATTACCAATAGCAATGTTCATATCTGCAATTTCAAATAATTCTCTTGGCACTTTTTTGGCGCCGATAACGACGAGAATTTTATCCTCAGATCTGATGGGTTCGATCATGTTGTCAACATTCATTCCATACATAGTTAGGTGAATAATCTTTGCCCCGTCTTTTTTCCACATTCTTACTATCTCCTTCCAATCGTCGCATATTTCAATTAGAAAATCGGATCTACCCCAGTTAGTTGCAACCTTTTCAACTGTCTTAATTATAGACTCGTCCACATCTGACATGTAGATCTTGCTGCAGCCAAAAGCTCTTGCTACCAATGCTGAATGCGTAGTTACACGGTCGTCACGAACTAGTCTATGACCAATTCTCAGAGTTGCGACTTCCATCAATAATCACTTCTGACGAGTATAACAATATTCACATGAATTTCCAGATTGTCTATACAATATCAATGTTTATCCCTTAATTATGGAAGGTTAAGATTTTCCGAATTTCTGGCAAATCTATTTTGTTATACATAGTCTAGAGTCAGTAGCTAATTGCTAGAATATCCTTCCCTAACAAATAAAAACAATCAGTGCTCTAGGATGCAACTTGTCATAATGAGGAATATGAAAATGCGATTTCTAAAGTATCTCAGCAAAGGACACACAACTCCTAAAATTCTCGTTTGACGAATAATTAATAGCGATTTCGATTTCTCGAAAAAAGAATCAACTTCGAGAGACATCTCGAATTCTGACCTATCTCTATTTTTCTCGTTTCGACTTGAGCTAGTTTACAAGTTGGGCATCTAAATCGTTTCATATAGCAGTGTTGTTGCAGAAATAATGTACTTAGATCGAGATAGGATATATGAATGCGGTCACCGGGATTTGAATTCCCGCTTTGTCTTAATGCAAAGTCCCGGGTTACGGGCTTACCTCGTGTTAACTAAACACATGGAAGGCCAGTGTCCTAACCAAACTAGACGATGACCGCACTCTATAAATCTCCAGAAACTTAGTTGGTATTAAATCTTAACGCCTAGATTCCCTCTCATTTTGGAATAATATGTTTAGGAGTAAATTTGCAGCTTTCTCTTTTGCTTGCTTTTTGTAAAACTGGATTCCCTTCTTTGGTGCATCCAATGAGTTTTCGGTATCAATCTCCACAACAGATCTATTGTCTATCGCTCCATCAAACTGCACTACATATCCTTTAAGCTTCCTTGGAACTATTGAATCAAAGGCTTCTCTCTGCCATGCGGACCCAACAAAATATATCTTTGGGGGATTTATCCTGTCCTTAATAAATTTAATAAGGCTATCACATGTCTGTCGTAAATTCTTCGAATTGGTATCAACTACCATCGTCTTTTCTACGATTCCTGCCTTCAGTAAATCATCTTTAACATTTCGAATTGAATCCATATTCGTTACGATATAGATAGCAGTCTTGTTCTTGTCTGGCTTTGATCTCATTATAATCCGGTGTATATCTAGACATAGTCGTACTCTACTGAGAATGTGGTCAGGTAATCCATCTCGAGTCGGTGAAGATTTATAAAGTGCATAAAGCACTATGACATTTCCATCGATAAATCTGTCATTCAATGGGTTATCAGTACCCTTGCCGTTACTAATTGCATTTATATGTTCCTAAAGAGGAGGTAACCAATCCTTAGAGTTGGCATCGATAATCACACGATTAACGCCAAGTTTAGGAAGATTGGATTATTAGGCGGGAAAAGTGTAAGCACGATAAATCAGATAAAAGTGAATTTTGTAATCATACCCTACCTGTGGACGGAACGGATTTGGTAATCCGAATCTCGTTATTAATCATTGTCGAATACTATTTAATACTTAACCGCAGCCGGCTTCGGACAATGTTTCAATAGCTAGTGTTCTCATATCTCATATCATGCGCATTCCTGACAAAGTTGGAACTTGTATTGTACGTCAAGGATCTCGTCATATATGGATTTGGTAAATCACGTAATTTAGTTGTCTAGATTCCACCACCGTCCTTGTTATACATCAATTAGTTACATAGATAATCTCTAACATTACTAGAGACTAAAAACTTCAGATTTAATGAAGTAGGTTGTAATACTAATTATCTAATTATCTATAAGAAACAGATGGCGGAATTAGTCAGCAATCTGGTCCTGTAGTAAAACGCTTACTTGGTTCATCGAATACTATGTGGTTTTATACTTGGGGGTTAATGCATAGGCAATTTCTCCGCTCCAGACCAGTCAGATATGTATTTCGAGAGGTTGATCGTAGATTCTCCTGGGATCTTTGCAATTTCAAATCTCTCCTTCTCCTTTAGAAGAGTTGCAGTTGCATCAATACCTAGCTTTGCAGTAAGCAAATTGTGTTGATCGCTGGATGGATCTAGACTAGATCCTTTGGCATTTGGAATTATAACTAAATCTTTATCCGCCTGACATCTCGTTGATAAGGCATATTCAACTGCAACTGCATTTGTTGGATCAATATCATCATCTACTACAATAGCCAGTTTTAGCGAGCGGTGAGAGGAAAATGCGGATATTATGGCGTTTTTCGGTTCACCTTCGAATTGCTTTTTGATCTGTATCACTGCAGATAACCAGCTGCTACCACCTTCAGGTAGGTGTACTGATATTGTGTTAGGAAGTGCATTTCTAACGTCTTCCAGGAGTTTCGCTTCCACAGGCATGCCCATCAACAATCTGTGTTCTGCAAATCCGGGCAAGACATCGTGAAAAATTGGGTCGTTTCTGAATCGTATTTTTTCGAGTTCGAAGACAGGTTGTTGCCGTTTGTGGTCATATGTTCTCAACATCTCCACCATCCATTCTTCATGAGTTTGATCTTTCATAATGCGCCCTTCTAGAACAATCTCAGTACGAGTTGGAACAAACAGATCCGAATAATCTAGTTTGCTCAGAGTCAGTTGATTGTCAAGCAGGGAATTCGCAATCAACATTTCATCGACGCCATACGCTGCCTGATATGCAGCTGCTATACTTATTGACGGATGTACGCCTATTGCTACTGCAACTTTCAAATCCTCTCCATGTTCTTTTGCGTATGTAAAGCAATTGTGCAGATGTCTACCTTCAACCATTCTGATCACCATACGTTTGTCATCTAATCTCAGCAGCCTATGTGTAGAGGAATTCTGGCTACCACTTTCTTGATCCTTTGCGAAGACGATTGAAGAGGTGATATAAGGTCCAGCATCTTTTTCGAAATGAGTAATTATAGGGAGGACCTGCAAATCGTGCGCCAGGTTTTGATTATATGGAGCAGAACCTAAGAATTTGTTGGGTGCACAGCCTGAATTTATTGCATTTGCTATACGTGAATGGATGAACTTCTTAGTACTTCCTATAGCGATCGAAAATCTTTCTCTTGTACCCAAAATATTACACACTACCCTAAACTTACTGTTCATGACATCTTCGAATAGAAGTGCTTGTTTTCTCTCAAACCTGCTAACTATAGCTGGAATTTCGAATTTTGGACTAACGGCTTTCTGAATTAAGATTAGATCCTTATTTTCGTCGAGCAAATGTAGAAAACTACGTAAGTCGTGCGAACGAGAGGGCTGCCTGCGCATATTCTTTATTATACTCAATAAGTCTCAGATTAACATGTAACTATTTCTGTGATACTGTAATTCACTCAACATGATCATTGACTTCACCGTGGAGGAGGTTGATAGCAAATTTGGAATATTTGGTCCCCATTAGTATACATTCTTTTGGGCCCGGCCAACTTAAGCTCTTATCAACTCTAGTTGAGTATTTTTTCTGGCCCTAAGTTTAGCCTTATACTTCAAAATGTCGTGGCTTCGTCCTTAGTCGATATCCGCAATATGGACACCACAATCCGTCCCACTTTAGAAATATCTCACAGATCTAACATCGCTTTTGCCCAACAGCATATCTACCCGAACCCACAAGTTTTGGGCCCTGTGACGTATGCATATGTCCTTGCAAGTCATTTAAATCTTCCAGGGGTAAAATCTTTATCTATATTATTATCTTGACGATAGTATTTAAATTTATAGAGTTGTCTTATTGGGATGATTAAACTAAGAATGCCTCTTTTATTGTTCTTGAAGAATCAAAAAGCTTATCTACACAACAAAATGGAATTTGTATTATTCAATAGAATAGAACCTACTTTAGTGCATCAATGCAAATTCTCGCGCCCTATAATCTGGAGTTAAAGCTACAGCAGTATCCTAGAAATAACTTTGTATGCTCATAGTTCAAAGTGATCTGCCTCTTCTAAATGCAATCATTTTAGCAGATGAACAATCCCTTAATCCTCGTCTATTTGAATAGACATTATGCCTCATAGATGTGCCGTATTCATCAACAATCTCAATGTCAATTGAATCTTTGAATTTTGTTTTAAGTGATGTTGCAATATGGTTACACATTGTAATATTACCATCGCCAATCTTTACTAACTTCTTTTGTGATATAATTCCTGTCAGGATTACAGAAATTATTTCGATGGCAGATTCAGGAGAATGTTGGACAAAGCTTTCAATTTCATTATGAAAGTAAATAATTGATATACCAATCCTATATCCAGGATCAACCCCGATAACAAGGCTATCGTCTAGAGAATGTCCCATAATCGCCCTCAGTATCTTCGCTTTCGATAATATGGGGGTTTGATTCAATTCTGTATCAAGAAGGACATTCTTTGTGTGTATTATCCCAGATTCATCCTTGGTTGTTATTACCAATCTAGTATCTGATGAATCGACTTGTTCTGGTGACAGTGATTCGTATGCTAAATCCATCACTTTCAATGCGTTAACTATATTAAAATAAGAACGACCATAAATGGTGGCAACAGCAACGGTGTTTCTCGACTCGAATCTATCTAGGGGCGTTTCATCTATTTCCAATCACAAATTAGATTATTATTAAACTTTTTGAATCCTTCTTATATTCATTCATGCATAATATCGGCATGCAGCTTCACATAATACACTATTGACTATGTACAAAATATTTAAAATCTTCTGCTATTAGACAAGATCCAGAGCCATGCACTATTCTAACTCGATGTATTCCGAATTTTACGGTTATCAGTCTGATCGATCTGGCCCAAAATCGTTTTTACTACAAATTCTACTGCTTTGGGCAACGAGCTATCAATATTTTTTTTGGTGGTTAAGGTTATCTTTTCCGTCTCAGCCATAATAATGGCGGATTCATTTTCAGCTTCTTTTCTAGCAGTATCAATAAGTCCCTTAGCATCTTCGTTTGCAATAACAATTACCTTCTGCTTCTGCTTCTCTATTTCCGTGGCTGAATAAGATATAATTCGCTTTTTCATATCATGGACCCTTGAACCAAGATTATCCAAATCAGTTTCGAGAGACGACAGAGCATTGATTATTTGTTCTACGGAAGACATCTTTTGCTCCAAACTAGACCATAAGTACTGTTTCAGAGGTATTAAACCCTTCTTTTAATGTGCATAATTTCGACAATTTAGTAAGTTCTATTTTCAAATACAAGAGTTAGCAAATAGAAATTCAGTCATCCCATATCGGGACAGGATTTTATCGAACCACCGCTGTGATTAACTCAATTAAATATAATTTTAAGAAAGATGACTGTGGGATTTGTACCCTACCGATTAGTCACATTTGGTACGAATATTGTAATATCAAGCCATGCCAACACAAAAGCTATTAATTCTTTAGCAATGAATACATCAGTGCCTTCTGAACATGTAATCGGTTTTCCGCCTCGTTCCATACAACAGAGGCATCTCCATCAATAACTTCAGAGGTTACTTCTTTTCCGCGGGTTGCAGGAAGACAGTGCATAAAAATGCAGTCTTTTTTTGCCAAGGTCATCAAGTTAGAATTAACTTGATACTTCGGAAGGAATGCTGCATCTCTAGACTGCTTTTCATTATCCTTACCCATAGAAATGAATGTATCAGTCACAATAATGTCCGCGAATTTGGCTGCCGACTTTGGATCGTCGGTAATATTAATTTCTGCATTCGTACTTGTCCCTTCTTGCATGGCTAAATCTATTACATATCTCATCGGTTCATAGCCTTTTGGACAGGCTACAGTCATATTTATACCGACTTTTGAACAGCCTAACAACATATCGTTACAGACGTTGTTACCATCTCCTATCCACGCGAGTTTTAATCCCCTCAATTTCTTCTTACGTTCATAAATAGTCAACAGATCTGCAAGTATTTGACACGGATGAAAAGAATTAGAAAGTCCGTTTATGACAGGTACTGTTGCAAAAAACGCAAGCCTTTCTAAATTATCATGATCATAAATTCTCGCAACTATGCAATCAACATACAGACTTAAGGTTCTAGCTGTATCTTCTATAGATTCTCCTCTGGATAGCTGAATTTCGTTGATACCTAAGTAAATGGGTTTCCCGCCCAGCTGGAAAATCCCTGTTTCAAAACTAACCCTTGTTCTAGTGGATGCTTTCTCAAAAAGCATTCCCAAAATAGATCCCGGCACCAGGCGTCGAGATTTTTTAGTGTGCAAGTCGTTCTTAAATGATGAAGCTAATCTCAAGATATAATTTATTTCTACAGCGGTAAGATCTCTTAAACTAAGGATATTCTTACTATTTAATGAGATCCTCAATGTCCTCATCCGAAAGATATATAGGCTCCTGATCCTTCTGTTTTTTCCTATCGAGCTCGGTTTCATCATTCGCATTCAAATCCCTAGCAGAGGACTCATTTGTTGACTCTTCATTTTCTTTTCTTTTGCTGTCCACACTACCATTATCTTTCTTGACCTTTTTCTTTCTCGAGAAGAGACCACCAAAAATCCCCTTTTTCTTCTCTGTAGTTGGATCTTCGTGATCGATTTTCATTGGCATTGATTCAGAATTCGCTCCAGGTTGAACCTCATCATTGACACTTTCTGATGTAGCTTCATGACTCTTAGTTGAGGCTTCAGGCACAATCAGAGTATCTTGGTCGTAAGGTGAATCCGAACTCTGTGACTTTAACGTGGCATCTGCTGGCAAAGACGAAAATGAATCTTCGATCTCATCGATCACATAAGGCTTCTGAGAACTCAAATTTTCCTCAAATATTCGACCAGTTTTTGCCCCTTCTTTGCCGTCAATCCGACCTATTAGAGATTCATTCAGAAGTTCCTCCTTAGAGGATCTTTCGTCAATCAGCGGATATCCTTCAAAAATTGACCTCAAGAATCTGTCGTAATGGAATGGCAAAATATCATCATATCCTTGTCCGATACCAAAATAGAGAATCGGTTTTGAGGTAATAGACACTATAGAAATTGCCGAGCCGCCCTTTGAATCCGCATCAGCCTTAGTCAAGATGGCAGCATCAAAATTTGTATAATGATAAAATTCTCGGGCCTGATTTATTGTGTCATTCCCAGCCAATGAATCACCCACAAACAATTTAATATCCGGCTTCACAATACGAACAACTTTATTGATTTCATCCATTAGATTTTTAGAGGTCTGCATCCTTCCAGCGGTATCAATTAGAACCACATCTATGAAGTGCTTTTTAGCAAATTCGACAGCATCCCTACCGACCGCAGAAGGATCGGCTCCATATCGCTGAGCAATCACTTTTAATGACAATTTCTCTCCATGTGCACATAGCTGTTCAATTGCCCCTGATCGGTGAGTATCGGCTGCTGCCATAACAACAGACAAACCACTACTTCGAAGTAGGTTCCCAATCTTTGCGACTGTGGTAGTCTTACCACTTCCATTTATTCCGACGAATACAATTATGAATGGGCCAGACTTAGATGCAGCTTTCCTTCGGATTTCTTGCAAAAGATCTATACTTCTACAACTAACAAACATTTGTGCGATGTTATCTTGTAATCTTGAACGGATCAAATCCTCTAAATTCTGACCCTTCTCTAGTTTGTATCCCAATAATTCATGCTTCAGCTTTCCGAAAATATCATCTAAAGCTTCTTGAGCAATATCACATTCAAGCAACTCTAGCTCGATTTGGGACAAAGAATTTTCTAGATCCTTCGATGTGATTTCCCTTTGCGAAATGTTGCTCGTGACTGAGGAGAAGGCTTTCTTAAGTTTTTCAAACATAACGCATCTGTCTTATTGCTTGAATGAACCACTATTGACAAACTTTTGTTTTTTTGTTGATTGGGCAGATGTTGCTTGACGGATCATTTGATTGATTTGCATTTGGATTTGTTCCATGCTTATCGAAATTTGCTGTCTCTGCTTGCTAAGTTGTCTCAAACCTACTTCGAATTCATTCATTTTACTCTCAACGTAATTAATTGCATCATCCTTAGTTTTCTCTATTGTCACTCCTGCTCCGATATTTACCAATAGTTTTTTCACAGATGGAATTATAGCCTTCGTATAAACTCCAATACCAATAGGAGTTAGCGATTCTAAGTCCGTTTCGTTGAGCATGTTCTGAATGGCATCAGAAGCTAGGTGAGCTTCTTGGATCAATCTTGTAATTGTGGCTTCTCTAGATATGATGTCGTTCAAATAAGCTTCTAGTACTCTAGATTGCTGTACTAATTCATTCATCTTCTGATCCATTATCGTCTGCTCTCCTCCATTGTCCCTGCTCATAAAATTCCAATTTCCGATACCATCTTATATTTGTGACTATAGGATATCTATCGTAGATTTAAATAATCTTATATGTGTGCACGCCAAATCAATTATACAACAGCGTTCTCAATTGGAATCATAGTTTCCAATTGAATTTGATATATGAAGTAAAACTGTACAGACTGATAATTTACTATTTCTGGCATAGTATTATGTTTTTAGATTGTTGAAAAATGCTCAGCAATACCTTTCAGCGATTACTCCGCTCATAGACGCTGCTTTTGATCTCGTAAAATGTAAGTCTTGTTCGGAAAGTTTGAAATTTGCACGAGATAATAAGATAAAACTAATTTTGGTAGGAACTGACGCCAGATCGATTAGCATTCATACGCAAGACAAAGCGCTAGTCATGGTGTTTCACATTCAGAATCCGGATCAAGAATTCAGTTAAGAATTTAATATGGGAGCGATAATCCATATGGAGATGCGTTCTGTTGGTGTATTAGCATTCGCTTCTCTAATGGTATTGGGAGCCATCACGGGCATTATTACTTTTTATCTGTTCGCTCAGGCAGCTCCAACACCAGGAGTAATGGATTCGCTCGATCGCAAAGAGCTTCCTAAGGTAAATTCGACTTCGAATCCAGCTTCTGGGGGAACAGGTAATGAGACTACAGCCAGTAATGTAGCAGCATCTAAGATTAGCGGACCGATAGGTGCGACACTCACTGTTTTGCAAGGTGCTTCGATACAAGGAAACCCCGCCTTTAACCCCAATCCAGTGAGTATCGCAAAAGGCAGCGTTGTTCAAGTCGAAAATAAAGATTCAGTACCTCATACTGTTACAAATGGTAAGGGACCTGACGATCCAAACTCTGGCAAGTTATTTGATACAAGTATTATTAATGCAGGTGAATCAGCTAAAGTCGATACTTCCAGATTGACATCTGGACAACAATATCCATTTCATTGTACTGTACATCCATACATGACTGGAACATTAAAAGCCACATAACTTCGGACTACTTTGTAATCTGAATATACTTTGCCCGCATCAGCGGATATTTATAAGCAAATAAGAGTAGAGTTATATCTCAGTTTACTAAAACTGGTGGATCAAAATAATTTCCAGTAAGAGGTCAATATCTTCAGATTAAATAACAAAATTTGAAACTAACTACTGTTTGTGATTAGAAAGAGCTAATCCACACAAGTTCAATGAATTCCTTCGAGTATATAAAAGGTACCACATGTCTCTCAATTGCGCTCGATAGCGCTCACATATTATATATCGGGGAATATATAATACATTCATGCCGTTTCTTGAAGTAAAAGATTTGCATGCTAGCATCGATGAAAAGGAAATACTCTCAGGATTTTCGCTAAAGATCGACAAGGGCGAAGTCCATGCAATTATGGGGCCGAATGGTTCAGGAAAAAGCACATTTGCAAACGTTTTGCTGGGACATCCAAGATATGCAATCAAATCAGGCGAAATCCTTGTTGAAGATAAAAGCATCTTGGATCTTACTACTGACGAAAGAGCAAACAAAGGATTATTCTTAGGTTTTCAATATCCAACTGAGATTTCCGGTGTTGGATACAGCCATTTTTTGAGGAATGCATATAATGCATTGAGCAAATCTTTGGGCCAAGAGCAAAAGAATAGAGAAGTATTCTTGACTGTGAAAGAATTTCATGAATATGTGAAGAGGAATCTCGACGAAGTAGGCCTTGATCCCTCATTTCTAAGCAGATACCTCAATGAAGGATTTTCTGGTGGAGAGAAGAAGAGATCAGAGGTAATGCAGATGTTAGTACTAAAGCCCAACATTGCCGTACTCGACGAACCTGATTCTGGTTTGGATATTGATGCAGTACGTGCAGTCGCAGGGGCTATTAATAATTTGATAAGCACTGGGGCTGGGATTGTGGTAATAACACATTATGCTAGAATACTTAGATATCTGAATAAATTGGACCAGGTACACATAATGGCTAAAGGAAAAATAATCAAATCTGGTGATAAGGGATTATCAGAAGAACTTGAAAGTCGAGGATATGGATGGTTAGGACTAGAAGATACGCAGGATTAAGAATCCTTTCCAAGTTCAGTCATAGCAGCATGAATTCGTATCTACGTAATTTTAAATAGGATAGGAGACTCGATTCACTCATGAGTTTGTCTGTCGAGAATGAGGGTGAACGGAGTAGTCATTCATCTGCACTCTATCTTAACTATTCTTTTTTCAAAATCGATCAGAAATGGCGATGGTTAAACGATATTGGTAAAGAGGAGGCGGCAAAAGAACTTTCGACATTAATCGATGTAGCGAATACAAAGATGAAAGTTAGAACTTATTCGAGTCTGGGGCTACGACACGATATAGACTTTATGCTGTGGATGATCTCAGACTCGGTCGAAAAATTTCAGATTCTAGCGTCAAAAATCTATTCTACTGTTGTAGGTAAATATATAGAAACATCGCTAGTGTACTTGTCCGCTTACAGACGGTCAATTTATTCAAATAATACTATCAAACCTCGCTTTATGGGTGACAATCAACCTATGAAATATTTAGTTGTATACCCGTTCATCAAATCTAGGGAATGGTATCTATTGCCACTGGATGACAGAAAAATGATGATGGAAGAACACATAGCTATTGGAAAAAAGTTTCCACAAGTACAAATTAATACGTCTTATTCATTCGGTATTCACGATCAAGACTTTACCCTCGCATTTGAAACTGATGACTTGATGGCATTTCAGGATTTAATAATCCAATTACGAGAGACCAAAGTAAGCCGATACGTTATCAAAGACACCCCGATGATAGTTTGTGTACATAAGCCGATCGATAACATCGTTAGGAGCCTAGGATGAATTCAGAGACTTTTGTACCCGCTCTTAAAGAATGGGCAATCATTTGCAAAGCACTAGAAGAAGGTAGGCAGGTAATGTTACTCCGAAAGGGTGGGATCCTAGAATACAAAGATGGTTTCAAGCTCTATAATAATAAATTTCTACTATTTCCAACATTAGAACACCAATCAACAGAGTCTATCAGATCAGATTATGCCCATAGTCTAGACGCATTATCATGGGATAAGTTTGACGGGAAACGAAATTTAATTCTATACGCAGAGGTTTCAGATATTAGACAGATTAGTGACGAGTCAGTACTGTCAAGCCTCGAAAAATACTACGTGTGGAATAGGAAGTACATTGGGACGAGAATGAAATATAACCCAAAGAAATCAATGAATATGATAATATTACGTGTTTACAAAATGATCCACCCTATAGAGGTATATATGAAACCAGAATGGTCAGGATGTAAATCTTGGATTTCGATTAAAATATCTGAAAAGGAATCGAAGATATTTGATCTCTCTAGTCCTGTCTTGGAAGAAGATAGGTTTCAAGATGTTAGGCGCCAAATATTGGAGATATTGATCTAGCTTTATGAAATATAGAAAATTAGGCAGAAGCAATATAAAAGTAAGTGAGATTGGATTCGGCGCCTGGACTATCGCACTAGATTGGTGGGGGAGCAAGAAAATGGATGACGAATACGCAATAAAAATGCTAAAACGAGCCTTTGATTTGGGTATTAACTTCTACGAGACTGCGGATATTTACGGCAACGGTAAGAGCGAAAGGCTTCTTTCTCAAGCATTCAAAGGTATTAACAGAGAAGAAATAGTGTATTCTACAAAATGGGGGTATGATATATACAGCAATAAACAAATTGGGCATAATGAGATGCCGCAAAGGCACAATAAAGACTTTCTACAATATGCATTGCAAAAGAGTATGGATCGTCTAGAGGCTGATTATATCGACGTCTATAGCCTTCACAATCCAAAAATGGGTGCAGTACAAGATAATAATATATATCAATCACTTGATTCATTAGTCCTAGACGGAAAAATTAGGAGCTACGGTGTAGCGTTAGGTCCCGCAATTGGCTGGATGGAAGAAGGCTTGTTGGCAATGAAAACGAGAAGTATCACATGTTTGCAAACTGTATACAATATTTTAGAACAAGACCCTGGTCGGACTTTTCTTGATCTATCTAGTCGATATGATGTCGGGATCATAGTGCGAGTTCCTGACGCCTCAGGAATCTTGACCGGCAAAGTTAGCGCTGACACTACATTCGACAAAAATGATCATAGAGGCAATAGAAAAAAAGAATGGATCCTTGAGGCATTACAAAAAGTAGAAAGTATGAGAAATATTGCCGAATCAAAAGGATGGAATATCACTGAATTAGCTTTTAAATTCATACTCTCCAGAAAGGAGATTTCCATAATCCTACCTACCATACTTGATATCTCAGAACTGGAAACAATTGCGGGGTTATCTGATGGGAATTATTTAGACGAAAATTCGATGCTTAAGATTTCAGAGCTGTACAATAACAATTTTAACTTAAGCCCTCATCAGTCGCACGTGCATAGTTGAGACTAAGCAATACTTATCTGTTAGCCATCCTCGAAGTACTTGACTCGTTCTTTCTTAAATTCTCGTGTACTGAACAGTATTTGATAATCACTAATACCAATGATTTTTGATATTTCATGTGCAATTTTCTTTGCTGACTCCAGCGACCTTGCATGAATCATACTAAATAAATTAAACCTCCAATCCTTATAGACTGGTCTACGATAACAGTGACTTACCTCGGGGAATGTGGCAAGCCTATTACCAATTTTATCAATGTTGTCTGAGGGGACATTCCAAACTATCATTCCATTGGCTGTGAATCCAGCTTCACGATGACGTAAGATTGCCGCAAACCTTCGCATTATGCCAACATTCTCATATTGTTTAGCCACATCAAACAGTTCCTTAGTAGTAATGCCGAGATTATCAGCACAAATTTTGAACGGTTCTGGAACAATTTGCAGGTCTTTTTGCAATTCTCTGATAAAGTCTTTATCGCGCTCAGTAATCTCAATACTTCCAGGAGTAGTCTCTTTAACTTTATCTGAAGGTAAAGGAATATTCGGATCCGAGTTAACCATATCCAATTTCACGCCGATTTTATACAGTTTAAGAGTAGGCAATAATCGGTACTTAATAACACCTTCCAAAGAGGACATCCTGTCAAGTACGATCTTCATATCATCATCTGGAGCTACTGCAAGGGTAAACCAAATATTGAATTCATGATTTCTCTCATAATTATGACTAACTCCGGGGTGCTTATTTATCTCGTTCGCGACGAAATCAACTTTTCCCGGTTGAACTGAAAACGCTATAAGTGCACTCTTGTAGCCAAGTTTCCTTGTGTCAAAGATTGCATTTATTTGCCGAATAAGACCATTTTTTTTCAATTTTGAAATGCGTTGAATAATTTCTGTCTCAGATATGTCATAGGATTTAGAGATTTTAAGAAAAGGTCTATCCGACAATGGAAACGTCCATTGGATGTCATTTAGTATTCGTTTGTCTAATAGATCAAGAGAGCTGGTCTGTAATGAAATATTCAATGTGTTGTATTATCCGCGAATACATTAAATACTTATCCGAAATTTCGGAAAATGACTTAAACTGTATTTGAACTATGCTATTGCTACAATTGGTTATTTTAGATTTATTCTTAGATTTAATAATCTATAAGCTCATCAATATAATTTACTGGGCTAGATATTAATTGGCAGAGATGACCGACGCAAAATTCAGGTATTATGGTATTTCGCCATTTGAAATCGAGATTATTTACGACGTCCTGAAAAAATCTTTTGGAGTACGGGAGGAACAACTGATGCATGTTGATGAAAATCTCGCGAGCGTAGTTGAAATCTACTTCCCAGTCTCCTATGACGAGTCTTTCTTCACTTGGTTTCCTGGCCAGAGTTGGTTCAAAATTAAGGAAGTATTGAAAGAGATGGCCAAAAGAAGAGGCAGAAGGGATATTAAAATTGTCTTCGAATTCTGCGGAAATGCAACCAATAGACCTCGAGTCAGATTCAGTTTGAAGGGAAAAAAAGACAAGGAATTCGAGTTAGCCATTGAAAAGATCGAATATATGGCAGATAGTATCAATATGCAGCTAAATACATATTCTGATGATATTGTTGAGGTAGAATATTCATATAACGAAGACAACCATAGATGGATCCCTTATGTCACAACGGCAAGTTATAGAACAGAAAATGACAAACGTTCGTGATTCGGAGAAGATAATATGGCCTATACTCGTATCCATCTAATTTATAACGGATGATTCTTGCAAAACCTCAATCAGTTCGCAGTATTTTCTATTTATGAATTCTAAGGATTCAGACAATTTTTTGGATTTGCCATATTTATATCGAATCAGGTCTCTATGCCTCCAAAAATGCTTACCCTCAGAAACTGAAATAGTCGTAAAATAATCTGGTCCCTTGAGACTATCTGGCAGTTTTACACTGAATGGTATCAAATATTCGATAGTGAACCATTCATCACCGTCAGGATAATCATCACCAGTATTCAAATCAAAATAGAGATGCAATGCATCATCTACTGTTAATCCCTCGTCCTTAATCGTAGGATGTTTAGAGTAGGATTTACGGAAGTCCATTTTCAGTAGTTCAGGCTCAAAATATGTTTTAATAATTGCCTTCCGAAATATCTCATTTGACTCTTTAAGATTCAAAGACAGTACAATCAGCTTTGCCCTTATTATATTCCTTCTAGCCTAAAGTCCTACATTACATCAATTAATGTAGAATTCGATCATAAAATCTGAAAAAATGAATCTACTAATTGTCAGATACGAACAATTCCTTGTCAGCGAGGGATTGTCTGGAATTCAGACTTGGGTTTTCCATTTTTGATTCAATAGGCAAATGTTAAAAACATAGCAGGATTGGAATTGACAAATTCCGATTTAGGTAATGAACTAACGACCAATTGAGCCTTCGTTATAGTTCAGGTAGCACATTACCTTTCAAATTTAGCTTTTCAAGGTTTTGGCCTCCCACCGAATTTAGTTCTTCAAGTAATCTGCAGCATTAAACAGATTATTATATCAAATTAATACAGTTGGCTATTTAGTACCTACAATTAATATTATGCTTGTGACTTTTTTGTGGACATAGCGGGGGTCGCCTAGCCTGGTAGGGCGTGGGATTGCTAATCCCATGTTCGGAAGAACTCGTGGGTTCGAATCCCACTCCCCGCGCCTTAGATAGGGATTCTTAGGGTAACCCTAATTTTCTCCCTTATTTTTCCTTCTACTACTTTTATAGCAAAAATACAACACGAACAAATTTTTTCGTTTCATAAATAGCCAATTAGCATATTTGACGATATCGGATTTTTTTGACGCATCCGGCATAATTATTTCGGAAATAGCATTATGATCATATGAAATTTCCCAGATTATAAATATTATCAAAAATGGAGTCCTACGTGTAGACTGATGTTCCAGGAAAGTGATAAAATCTATGTGTGCTGAATATCACGAAGCCCTCGCCAATTGCCTTACGGAGTGGTCTCCCAACTGTCACCAGTGTCATCTATCGATAACTTGCCATCTGAAAGACACTCGGTACACGACATAGGCCTTAGATTCAAAACTGAAGAGATTTGGTCAACCTTACCTCGTACCCATCCCCAACTGATCCCTTATGAAGTGAGTAAATACATTTCTCTAATGCCTATTCAGATCTAAGATATGGAGGCAAAGACAGTTGTACACAACTCTGACACTGTCAGTGTCATCGTATAATGTTCTATGAAACCAGTAGTTGTTGATCATGAAGGTCTTATCCGCTTGTCAAATATACTAACATCAGTATAAGAGCGACAGTTGGCATTGATAACATGCTATCCACATAAATTAGCTCAGTTGTCGCAAATTCAAATTCCAGACCACAACTCTTTGTAACAATGTGGCACTTTGGTACTGATTCTTTAAGCGAGTATGCTGGCGAGAAGTTCAAAATGACGTGAGAGGATGGATAACATGCATTACTTCACATTTACTCAAAGGATATGAAAGATGGAACCAGAATTAGAAAGGAGCGTCAAGAATATCCGAGTGTGAAATTAGATGTAGCTATTCATGAAAAGTTGCGCACCTAATCATGTTCTTGCGTGCTCCCACCGTCTTGTAGGTTTAAACAAAAAATCTAGTTGTAGCCCACTTTGCATGCAATTTTAGAATAAGCCGTATTCGCGCTAAGATTCACAGTATTTCCTTCCCTGTAGTTGGCGTCACTTATCAATAATCTACCAGCAGACAAAAACGTGTTATATGATAAACGATTAAGATTCAGAGTTGATAACATTTGGACTACCACAGCGACTAATCATCCAGAATTAGGACCAAACGCTGTTAGCAAGGATATAAACCCAGATCCTATAGTAACCATTGACCTTACCATTAAGACAACAACACTACATCATACAGAAGCTATTAGTGTCATAGTTGCTTATTCTTTAAATCCCGTAGTCGTTGATCTAAAATGTCTAGTATGATTTTCTAATGCATTAACTCGTGTAGAGGAGGGGTTATTACGATAAATCGAATGCACCCAGCACAGTCACCATGTCGCATTTTGTAAAAGACTCTTATAAAGAATGTATTGATGAGAGATTTAAAGTTGCGTGCCTGCAATGATATTAATATTACAGTAGCCCAGAGTAGCACTCGGAAAACAAAATAATAATAATGGTCACAAGGATTAAAAGTACTAATAATAAGTAACATCTGAATATGACCAATACTAATCTCTTATTATAAGTATTGTGTGAACCACACGAGGATATAATTGGATCAGGCAAATAAAGTAAGACATGAAGCAATACATATCTGATCTTGGAACCATATCTCAGAAATCGTCAAGAACTTCACTTGGTGTTGTTTGATTGAGTATAATCTTACAATCTGGAGCCAAGAAGAAGAAAGAACAACAGCTAGCGGTGAAACTAATGTTTGTAGGAGTTGCAGCAATCATAGTTGTTATTGCGCTTATTGATGTTGTAGGATTTCCTACTATGAATTCTGAATCCTCTTCCAAATCGAGTTTGGGTGATATATGTAAGGATAATGCATTAAAGTATGAACAACTAGGTTACTATAAAGGCGGAGCAGCACAATTCAATACAGTTATGGCTACCTGTGCTGTTGGTAGTAGTTAATGATGACCCATAGGAATATGGGTGTTCCATATTTGATTTTACTTTTCACCTTAGTTGTATTTGTGATGATGGTATTTGTGTTAATAGTAATAGTGACCGAAGTGGCACTATATGCCCAAGCAATATCTGGTACTACTCCTACACCCAGTCCTCATGTAACTATAGCTTTTGTAGGTAATACTTCACCCATAGCGGGCATAGATCATGTATCAGTAGCAGGTATCGCTACATACAATGCGGCGACTAG
>DATBGR010000558.1:0-3729 GCA_036557905.1 Nitrososphaeraceae archaeon
CTTGCTGCGAATGGCACTATAGCTGTAGGACAAACGCATAGATGCGGCATTGTACATATCGAGAAGTAGTAAGTTGGACTACCTTAGTTGGTAAACTGATTAGTTGCGCAGCCAATCGATAAGAGGCTAAGAGATGAAGTCAATAATCCTCCGATCATTTTCATAGCGTAGTAACTGCATGTAATCCGGAGCCTGTATGGGATAAAAAGATATAGAAATATAATCTAAGGCTCGCTTATCATCATACCTAATTTCTTAATTACACGACCAGTAAAAACCAGAACCTAGAGTATATTATCAAACATTATAAATTAGTAGACACTCACTGCATGGTCTTGGAAATGGCTGTATTCAACTTTAAATGAAATTATTTGGATCGGGCATACAAGTTAGTATTATATATTAACTAATGCATTAATCAATAGATGGAAGGCATTCACTGTTACGAGTGCGGAAGGGCGATTACTGAATCTCAGCCTATAGTTTATGCGGATGGCAAAACAATTCATAAATCATGTGCAACAACATTACAATGTTATGACTGTTGTAAAGTTATGGGTTACCAAGTAAAAGGCAACAGCGGTCCTGACAGAATAATTGTTTGTGCGGAGTGCGCGGATCAGAAAAAGGAATCGGTATGAATTTGCAGCCCCCTGCTAGCGAGCATAGATTTCCCTGAAAGATTAATGCTCTATTTAGAACAGGAATTGAATTGGTTCCATCGCATGACAAGGGTTGTATAATAACTCGTGATAAATTAGGTCTAATATTGATTTCGGATTATATGGGTCATAGAATCAAATTTTAGCCCAGTCGGTTATTTTAGAATTACAACAAAACGCATGGGTGATTATTATGCTTGCCATCGCATATGTTTCTCAATATCAAAACGTACAGGATGAAATACTCTTTAAACCTATTTATTTTCTAAAGTTTCGAGAAGTTGTATCAATTCGTTTGGAGCTGTAATCATTACATCATGTCCTTTCATTAATTCATGATAATCCCAATCTGCTGGTGCTTTTTGAGCTTTAAAGTGAGCACTTCCAAATTCAGTACAACAAATGAAACTTCTAGGAAGCATTTTTGCCTTTGGATTGGTTATTCTTAATGGTTAGTCGTGAGTATGCCAAGGCGTAGGAGACAATCTAGAATTCATCCAGATGATATCATCGGGATTTGTCACGCCAAATTCTTCTGGTTTATATGATGCAATCAACCATTCCTTTCCCGGCTCCTATAGAGTTCTTTTTTTGAAGTCTTGAAATTGAAATCTTGAAATGGTTTCTAGATATGATTCTATCTCGAATGCACTTTTGTTGTCTTGTGGTATATACGCATCAAGATAAACAAGGCGTCTAATTCTCTCAGGAACTTTCTCTGCTACGCCTCCGATAACTAATCCTCCATAACTATGGCCGACTAATATTATTTCATTGAGACTTTCATACTCGAGTACTTGGATTATGTCTAGTATGTGAGTATCCAATCCAATATCTTTGGATACTAGGTGACTTCTCTCACCCATGCCAGTAAGAGTTGGCGTATATACTTCATGACCATCTTTGCTCAGTAAAGGAGTTACCTTTTTCCAGCACCATCCGCCGTGACTCGATCCATGTACTAATACAAAGATTGCTATACCTTAAGCTAACATTGGTCATCGATTTTAAAGTTAGCACTCTTACATCTGAGTAGCAGCAGTAACATTATTGTCTCCTATACTACCACTATGCAATGTGTGGACTGGTTTTGCCATAACAGGTACAACACACTGAGTCTTTTTGTGTAAAGTAGATAATCTCGACTTGGGATTCAGCGAATGCTGGACATCAGATATACGTCTTATGGCTCCCATAGTAGTCCGAAACACTTTCACAACCACCGTATCAACCAGAGAAAATTTTTGATACAAAATGCAAATCTCTAAATTATTCTACATTCTCTTTTGTTTTGCTTTCCATTTCTTGTAGTCTTGTATGGTAATCTGGGGAATCCATTCAGATATACTAGAGTAATCCTTCTGGGTTCTTTGCCACGATTCTTGTAAGTAAAATGCTATTCCTTTTAAGTCTACAATATTAACGAAAACAGATTTGCATACAATGCGTATCATCTATATTATATAGATGGCGTACCATTCATTTTGTTCTTCAGATGTTAAAGTTCCAATTCTTAACCCTATGTGACTAGTATGTTAACACGAATAAAGTATTTTCCTTCATCAATTTGATTATATCTTTATAATATTTGTAGTTCTCATCTCACATTAAAGTATATTAAAAGATGGATGTGGAGAGCGAAGGTGATCAATACAGCAGTACATAAGAAGTGGTATATAATAAATAGAAAAAGATGGTTATCTATTATTGTGTTGGTATAGGCTGCATTAAAAGAACAACCCATGTATTATGAAATGCTTTGACTGGCTGATACATTACTAACATCTTTTTATTGTCTACTGTATCTATTATCGAACCAGACTTTCCATTTATAGCATTTTTGAAACTATTCAGAGTAGCAAAAGATTCAGCAGTTTTACTTTTATTTATATCAGAATCTGCTATTTTTTGTCCATTGTGTCCTGCATAAACAACACGTGTATTATTACCATTGTCTGATAGAGACGATATATTAAGCGATTGAAGCTCTTTATTTAGAATATTAAAATCAATACCACCAGCCCATACCCCAGCAACAGTAGAATTATCCTTTAGAGAATATACAGGAATAGCTATTATAGACTGCATCTGACCTGAGGATGCAGAAGGAGTGGGATCTCCTAGATAAATGTCATTTGTTCTTATTACTCCTTTAAAGTAGTCCCGAAATGCAAGATTGGTTGTTGTAGATATCTGTTGTCTAGAATAAGGTTCGTCAAAGTATATGTCTCCATTTGGCATAATAAAAATGACTATCTGAAAATCACTATTACTTGATAACATAGCCTTAGCTACTTGTCTTTTCTGTATGTCTGCTTGTTGTGGTATTCCATGTAATGTGTTTAATGTTTGATTTAGCAAATGAGCATAAGAGACATTTCTTACTTGTGGTAATTTGCTTGTTATCTTAATAATGGCACCTGCCTTTTGAAGGTGATTTTCAAGGTTCTTTGCTAGGACTTTTGTAAGTAAAATGTTATTATTGTTTTGTGTATTGTTTGAATTAGAATTAGTTATGTTATTACTGTTGTTGATGTTAGACATGGTAGCCGCCACTAACACTCCTTTATCATGCACAGTTACTATTCCTTGTAAGCCTAAAATAACAACTACGAGAGAAAATATTATTCCTACTATGAGGGCGTTGATCTTAAACATGTGCGTTTTATAAATCTGCGATTACATAAACTTTTTTTGCCATCATTTTTAGTCCAATACTATAAGCAGTGATCCACACAAGACGGATAAATTAGAATCTATTAATTGCTAATACTATAGTAAGAAAAAGCATTAGCATGAAGAACCATGAAATTTAGATAGTAATTTTCTATGTGTCATACGCACTTGCGCCTCCCCTTCCTCTTTCTATATCGTCTGTTCTAGTAACTCGAACCTCTCACGGTCCTCCCATCTGTCTGCTCTATAGACACAACCTAAACACCACAATTCTTCCCTGCCATCTAGTGCATACACCAATTTGACAAGCAATGGCTTCTCATGGTGACACTTCATGCATACATATTCAAGGGTCATGCTCTTTGTATTCCTCCTGTTCAAGATTGAATTT
>DATBGR010000559.1:0-4666 GCA_036557905.1 Nitrososphaeraceae archaeon
CTCAAAAGCCTGTAAGCTAGTTTATTATCAAGTCCTAGTGCATTTGCTACATCAGATGCACTTTTGACATGCAATGCTATGCAATCAAAAATTCCTAGTTTGACTCCTGTATATAGTATCTGACTTTTCCATCTACCAAAAATGATATCGACTGTTTTTTCATAGTTATTGTCTAACATAAAACCAACCACTGTGTGACTGAAAGATACAGATAAGTTTTATTATAGTCTTGCCAGTTTTCTCTTTTTGCTCTTCTTCTAACTTGATATTTATATGCTAGATCTGAATGAATTTGAGTTATATGAAATGATACCAGGATTAGATGTTAATATTAGAGTAGATTTTATGGCTAGTCGATAAGACATTTATCCAGAGCAAGGCTCTTCAAATTGTAGTTTTCTATCAAACAGAATGCCAATTGCCGTTTCGCCCCTGCAATCGATTTCAAAGCTTCACCCCAATATTATTAGTCTTGATACAGCGACATCAGTCACAGAACTTAAAGTAGACATTAGAAAACATAGACCAAATTAATGCAACATCGGATGAATATAACAATAAAGGAAGGACGATCATTAGTCAGTTATTAGTTCATTGACACATGATTGGCCATTTATCACTGTTTAATCTAATCTTAATACTTGTTTATCCTTAACGGTTTGTTATTCTATCTTTTTTTCAATAGAATTGTGCATTACAAATATTTCCGCATTCATGGCCCAATTATGCCTATTTGAGAAATAATCGAATACCCTTCAACTCTTATCAGGATGATTTAGAACATTTTCGATTGAATTTATTGTATCATCACATTTAGGGTGCACATATTAGTCCATCAAATCCTACCCTAAGTTCTGTGAATGCACAAAATCTACGTTCAAGCAGTACTGTTAAGTACTTTTCTTTATCTTAGATTATTATTCAAACTGCTTCTAACTTCATCGAATATTTCCTGAGTAAAATTCTTTATGTTATCGTTCAAACCGTTAGTAAAGTTCCTACTGGCCTGAGCTAAAATAAAGACATCGTCGTTATTTGAAGGTGCTACAGTGAATATGTTTGATTCTGATCTCCCACTGTATTTGTCAGATAATGCGTCTACTTTTACTTTATACGGTGTACCTATCGGAGTATCTTCTGGTACTTTCCACGAATATGAAACTTCGCCGTTTTTATCTGTATTACCTTCAAATTGCTCTACAACTGAATTCTCATTTTTAGAGGGATAAGAGGAAGATGGAAACAATGACAAATCTAGAATTTGTCCATGCACCTTAGTTACACTAGTATCTGAATTTTTAGAATCTGGATCAAGAATCCTCACAGTAATAGTCTGTATGTCTCCTACGCTAATCGGATTTTTATCAATTTTAATTGAGACCCCCAATGGCATTGGTGTGGTTCCACCAGTGGTATTTCTCTGATTCTCTCCTTTGCTTCCAATTATAATAATACTTGTCCATTTATTCAGATCCTGAGGGATGTTGTGACACGTAACTTTCGCCGTTAATTTGTTAGGTCCATCTCTAAGTATAGTATAGCTCGGTTCTAACTTGTATGTCCAAGCGGAATAATCATTGGCTCCATGTTTTCCTGTCGCAAGAGTCTTTTGATATGGCTTGATTCCATTCAATAATACTGAAACCATACAATCCTTCATCCTATCATCTGATGAAGTGCCAGATACAACAAGGTTATCAGCAGTTACTGGAATTTTTTGACCGTCATGAGGGGACAGTATTTTTATTTTGGGAAGTATTCCGAAGTTAGTTTCAATGGTGCTTAAGTTTGTTGAAGATGACCTGATGGTGGTATTTATATTGGAAGGCATAATTTCTGTTGTTAGTGAGCTTGATTTTTGTGCATAAGATGGATAATTGGAAATAACAACAGAGAAACAAAATCCTATAAGCGTGGAAAAAATAATTATAAGTGACATCATGTACCTCAATTCGAATAGAAAATTATTCTACATGAAATTATAAATACATTCTTAAATAGAAATATGGATTTAAGTTATATAAAAGTATTCTTTCTGTTGAAATAAGAATAACTAATCAACTTCATTCTAATTACTTCGAGACTATACTTAGGTTACCTAACTTATGGCAGTGCTACACATATTGCTTTAGACTCGAAACTATACTTTTCGTAGACTTTATAGCAAATCGCATTCCAGCACCTGGAAAGGTAACATGCACACATTTAATTAATCAGATTTGATGGTGGCATTAACTACAATGTTTAACTTGACAAGAAATATAATTCAGTTTTAACTTCATAAAACACGACTAGACAAATTGAATGGCTAACTTAAGCCACTGGTAACAGATTTGGAGAATGAATGGTCTGCATCATTTGCCGTGGAGCTACTGAAGTAATGCCATTTTTTATATTCTTGATCTAGGTCTTCATGCTGTAAAGATCTAACATTAACAATGTTGTGATCTCTTTTCACATACAGCATATCATTCGTAGGACTAAAACCTAAATCACTCATTCTAATTACTTTGAAGCCATTGTTGTGTAAATATTTCATCTCTTGTTCGAACAGTTGTGAGCTAGTTGAAATCTTGCCTTTACTGTTTGTACCGTTTACAATCGTGTGAAATTTGATACTTGCGAATGCGGTTGAATTTGCACGATTTACATTTTCTACAAATGTTGTAAACTTATCAGAATCCTTATGACCTGACTGAGTCAAGGCATGAATGGAGTATCTGTTAACTGACTCCAATGATTGAATCGGGTCGTCCCCGGCCCTAGCTAAGGTATAATATTTAGAAGTCATATTCACGATAGCCGGTTTATTAGAACCATCCGCGAATGGATAAGCAAAAATAGTTGATCTAATTCCGTGATTAGCTAGACATTGTCTAGACTGACCTATCTCATATTGCAATTCTACATCTGATAATTTTGACAAATGCTTATGATCCATACTGTGAGATTCAATATCGTGGCCTTCTTTTTGTAAGGTATTTATCTGAGCCCAATTCATATGACCGGTTGTTCCAATAAAATTGCAGACTGTAAAGAACGTACCCTTGAAACCATATTTATCTAAGATCGGTCTAGCCGCAGTATATTGACCCAAAGTGCTGTCATCAAAACTCAAAATAACCATCTTTGCACCAATGCTACTTTTTGGTGTAAATACCATTGCAATTAGAAAAATAATAAGTAAGATGAATTTCATGATGCTTAATCAAATATCGTGTATATGAATTTATGAAATTTAGCCATTTAGCTTCTGGTTTGCTTCATTATTAATTTTATGTATAGGTGGTGATATGTTCATATACTCTACGGAGAATGAAGCCCTATATTAGAATTCAGGTATCATCGGTAAACTAGCATGTGTCAGCCATATAGATAAATTCTACTAGACAACATATGCATTAAGCACCTATTGGCAGCACAATAGCAATGTAAAGTTCGGATCACTCTAATTACTGAGATAATCTTGGATTGTTTTTTCTCTATCTTTCTATCATATGCATGCAAATGTTTGAGACTATTTGTCTATATTATCAGACTGCTCTTAGTAGCCAAGATGTTATATTAGAAACAGTGTCTTGACTAACCTTGATATCAATAAAGATAGTTTGGTTCAGTGTGACCGTTTCTATGGGATACCTTGACCACTACAGAGTAACGTACACAATTGTTCAATAATAGTTATACTGGTCCCTTGGAAATTTATACCGAAGAGATGTGAACCACACTCCCAAATGCCGATTTCTGAGCAGAGGTATGGGATCAAAACATGCTGTACAATCCCCTCTAGTTGTTGTCAATAGTGGCGGTGCTGTCATCGACTGCAAATATGACTAGGTCAATATTTTACGTCAACTATACCAGGATATCTGACGTGTGATATATTGATGAGGCATAATGTGGTAATAGAGGACAGACAGGTTTGTATGGTCACAATAGGTTTTTCTATTTACCGGATAAATCAGAGGATGGACATAGTCTTGAACCTAACAATTGATAGACAATAGTATGTTTTCCTTCATTTCAATTAAAATACCCACTTTGGTCAGTCGTACTTATTAATGCTAAAAAAAGAAAATAGGTGAGCGAAGTAAGACTACCACCAGGCCTTCTGGAATCAGACAAATGTTATTTTAGATAAACTGACATAAGATTATTGGATACGTTAACCTGATATTTGACTAATCATTCAGCAAGTCTAGTTTGAATCATATCAATCGTCATCTAATTTCCCTCTACCATTACAGGTTGGACAATCACCTGCTGTCTCTTCTCCATCTGATTCTGCCTTTGGGATTTGGGTAACTGGCAACTTTCCTGCTCCCTTACAGACTTGACAAGTTTTCACTATTTTGAAAGCCCCCATATTTGATTGAAGAATATACGATATAATAATATGCTATTCGAATTGCATAGATAATGAAACTATACATAACTGTATAGAAGTTATGAAATCTCGTTATAGTTTATCGAACTAAAATCTGCGATTAAACTATTGAATATTTACACCAGTATCAATCAGGAATGCGTTTAGAATAAGTATTTGCTCATATATTGCTGTATGCGGTATTACTTCAATACTCGAAAGTGGATATGCTATGATAAGTAAGATCCATAGACATTAGACGCTATTTGTCTTAATTTTTCTTTTTGTTTCCCAGTTCCA
>DATBGR010000560.1:0-10149 GCA_036557905.1 Nitrososphaeraceae archaeon
GTAATTGCTACCAACCCATCTACAGCTCCAGATGCTGCGCCCACAGTCGAAGCTCTGCCTGTATGGGCCCAAGAAATCAACATCCATGTCACTGCAGCCATAGCGGTTGCGATCTGTGTGGCCACGAATGCGCTCGTAGCATTTGTTCCTGCCCATGCTGCCGAACCAGCATTGAATCCAAACCACCCAAACCATAGTAAAGCAGCACCTAAGACTATCAGTGTTATATTGTGAGGCTCCATAGGAATTTTTCCATATCCAAGCCTTCTACCTAGCATAATTGCTATAACAAGTCCAGACCAGCCTGAAGTAATATGAATGACTGTTCCTCCCGCAAAGTCCAACGAAGGAAGTGCACCCGTCCACCCAACGTGCGTGCCACCAGATCCAAGTGACCATGTCCAGTGCGCTGCGAAATCATACACGAATGTAGCCCAGAGTACAATAAAGACCAAAAATGCACTCCATTTCATTCTTTCAGCAAGCGCCGCGACGATAAGCGCAGGAGTAATAATAGCGAACATCATTTGGAATATCATGTAAGTTTGATGAGGTATGGTCGGTCCTGCAAGTCCCCCATATACATCCGATGGTACATCATGCAACACGTTTTGTAAACCAACCCAAGCAAAATTTCCTATGAAGCCATTACCCATTGCATCGGGCCCGAAGGCTAAGCTATATCCCCATAGGACCCACTGTATTCCAATCACTCCGGTGGCTATGAAAACCATATGAAGCGTGTTTACAGCATTTTTCTGTCTAGAAAGACCAGAATAGAATATCGCAAGTCCGCCAGGAGTCATGATCAATACGAGTGCAGAAGCAGCCAACATCCAGGCATTGTCTCCTTCGCTTATATCACATGGTGTGAGGTTTCCTTCTTTGCTTACTATCAAGGGCTTTGTTTTGTCACCGTTAGGTGTCTCCGGGGTTACACCTTCATGCTTAAAGCAACTGTATGGCACTGCAGGATTAGTCTTTGTGTAGTTTTCTGTACGTGGATACCAAGGCTGAGCTAGTACATTACTAACTGCGCTAGTCGTCAATAATGCAATAAGGCCAACGAGAATACCCACGAATAAAACCGCTGTTCCCATCGTTTTCACATACATTATAAGGCTTTCCACGTAGGAGGAAATATAAAAAATGTTATAACATAAAATTACATGTTCCGAGAAGATGATTATTATCTAAATATTATGAGAGTATCCGGAAATTATTATTATAAGATAATATGATAATATGTCAATAAAATAGATTTTTCGTGTATCCAAATCGATTCAGTTATTTTCTAAGATCATCCAATGTGATTCAATGAATGTATCGATTCCATTATCTAGATCAAAAGTTGTCAAACTAAACCTTACCGCAGAATGATGAACAATAGAAGTTTCATTTGATTGCTAGCTCTATAATCTATTTAATTTTCGGTAGATATTTAATACGTACCAAATGCTTCTATTAAGGCTTGACTCCAGCTTCTATTGAAATACTCGAAAGTCACAACGAAAAGATTGTTCTAAAATTCACTAATGTACCCAGACAGTATGTAAATGCCATAAGGAGGATATCTATAAACGAAGTTCCTACTTTAGCAATAGACGATGTCGTAATTCTTGAAAACTCTTCGGTGATGCATGACGAAGCCGTAGCCCACAGATTGGGTCTTATTCCATTACGAACCGACTTGCATAGATTTGTGTTACCTACACACTGTGATTGCAATAGCACTTTAGGCTGCTCTAAATGCAGGGTGCTACTCTCGATGGATTCAGAAGCCAATGATAAAACCAAGGTAGTTACGTCAGGTGAGCTTGTATCTGAAGATGAGGTGGTAAAGCCTCTAAGCACAGAAATTCCAATTATTGTTCTTGCTCCCGCTCAGAAGCTCAAATTCGAAGCATATGCAAGATTAGGCTTTGGAAAGGAACATGCAAAGTGGCAGCCTACCTCGGCATCGGTTGTCATCGATGGGAAGGATGAAAGCGAGTCTATCTTGACAGTGGAGACAAATGGGGCACTGACTGCCCAGGAAACAATAGCAGCTGCAATAGAGAAGTTGGATTCAAAGATAAGAAAGTTTGATGAGGTTGTCAGATCATTAGAGATACCCAAGGGACTTTGAATACATTTATTTATGATTAAAGATGATTGACGATTTGGTCGCTTATGATTACTAGAAGTCTAGCAAATGATACTGTGTGGGTTCTTCGTAAGGCTTTCAAAGCCGGTAAGGCACCAATCTGGAAGCGCCTGGAGAATGAACTTGCGAGTCCAAGATCAAATAAAAGTGAGATTAACATCAGTAAGTTAGCACGTGTTACTAAAGAAGGCGAAACTATTGTCGTTCCTGGTAAGGTTATTGGGTCTGGGAGAATTGATCATAAACTCACTATATGCGCTTTCTCTATGTCTCAGAAGGCGGCTAGAAAGCTAACTAATTCCGGCGGTAAGATCGTCACAATGGCAGATCTAACCGAATCCTATCCCGAAGGCAAAGGGGTCAGATTAATTGGCTGAAAAGGAAACAGAGCTAAATGATGCTGGTCATTTCGTAACCATCGATGCTGCTAATTGTATCGCAGGCAGGATTTGTTCTAGGGTATCAAAAATACTACTTCAAGGAAAAATGGTTTCTATTGTAAATGCAGATAAAGCGATGTTATCTGGAAGCAAGTTTGCTACCATCCAAGCATACAAGAAAAATCTTGAAGTATCCTCTGCAACGAATCCGATTCATGGTCCATTTCATCCTAGAAGACCAGATACGATATTAACTAGAATGGTTAGAGGAATGTTACCCAAACGAAAACCAAATGGCAAAGTAGCATTGAAAAAATTAAGAGTGTACAATGGCATTCCAGAAAAATTGAAAAAAACCAAATTTGAAATTTATGATGATTGCAAGATTACGAAATCATCATCTTATTATATTACAATGGGTGAAGTAGCAAAAGAAATTGGATGGAAAGGGGTGGCGAACTAATGCATAAAACAGATCTTTATCCCGGGCAAAGAAAATCTTGTCGCGCTACAGCAACTATTTCAAAGGGGAGTGGCCGAGTAAGAATAAACAATATCCCAGCAGAGCTGGTGGAACCAGAGGTGGCAAGAGAAGTAGTACTCGTACCCCTAAATTTAATAGGAGATCTAAGGAACAGATTTGATATCAGTGTAAAAGTGCATGGTGGAGGGTTCATGGGTCAGGCGTTTGCAAGCGCAGTCGCGATATCTAGGGCGATTACTGGTGAAGCCAAGGGAGGTAAAGATCCTAAAGATCATCCACTATCGAAGAGCGTTAGGGAGGAAATTCGCAAAAAAATAATAAATCATGATAGGCATTTCTTAGCTGGTGACCCGAGACAAACTGAATCAAAGAAATTTGGCGGCCCTGGAGCCAGGCGTAGGAAGCAGAAATCCTATCGTTAGTAACAATATGATTGGTCCAGGTCATTTTACCCAACTATTCCTTTAGTAGTATTAAGAAGTAACCCGGGGACCTAATTTATTTTATGATAATTTTTGGAGAGTAATGAAATTCAAAATGATATATAATTATTCGGAAATTTGGATGGCTCTGTTAACTTAAGGTAATCTGCATAGCTAGGTAGTTCCTAGTCTAGTCCGTGAATAGAACCAGAACACACCCAGCTGTAGTTAGTTATGGCTAGTACCTTTATTATAGTTCCAGAAGCTTCAAGTTAGCAGCCAAATGTTTATCATCCTGGATTATAGAAAAGGACATATAGACCTCAGAAGAATTATCATGAATAATGTCTCCCTTAAATGATAACATGAATCTCTATATATTATTCGAATATTGACAGAGTCGCTTGTCTTGTAAATTAGAAATTCTCGTTCACTAAGTCCAAGTCTAAGTCTAAATCTAAATATTCAGACTCGTTTCATATCTCTGGTCTCATCTTTAGATATCATTACAATGAATATCACTCGTGCCGTGCACTTACAATCTGAGTTTGGATCAGGTTAAGATATACTATTATAAGATAGATTGACATTTTTTTACATTATTATTGATATAAATGTCAAGATATATATACTTGGATGACATTACACTAAACCATGAAACAAGCTATACAAACGATTCTGATCCTCACTCTTTTGGTGCTATCAGGAACTGTATCTGTTATATTGATATCGCACTATAAAGAAGCGGAAGCACAAACACAACCAAGCGAAGGTCAAGCTGGCGGTCAAACAAATAACGTCGTACAACAACAATCTCCGTCAGCGCTAGTAGACATCTTTAAGAGGGTTGAGAATTCCGTAGTCCAGATAACAACTACCAGAAGTGATCCGAATCAACTCGTAATAATAAATGGGGCACCGTCTACAGGAAGAAATACAGCCTTGGGTTCCGGATTTGTACTTGACAAACAAGGGCATATCCTAACCAATAATCACGTAGTGGACGGGGCAACTAAGGCTGATATTACTTTCGTTGATGGCAATACTTATTCTGCTAAGGTCGTTGGAAGAGATCCATTTGGCGATCTTGCAGTGTTACAAATAACAGATAATTTTTCAGATGAAAAGTTATTGCCATTGCCTATAGTAAACTCCTCAAGCGTTCAGGTTGGGGAGCAGCTTATAGCTATTGGGAATCCCTTTGGCTTAAGTGCAAGTATGACGACAGGCATAGTCAGTCAGATTGGCAGACTACTACCTGATAGTCAGACTAGCTATGCTATTCCAAATACTATTCAAACTGATGCAGCAATTAATCCAGGAAATTCCGGCGGGCCATTACTTAACATGAAGGGACAGGTAATAGGAATGAACACCGCAATATTCTCTAGTACTGGAGCTTACTCGGGAGTTGGATTTGCCATTCCATCAGAAAGTATAATTCGAGAATTACCGTCGCTGATAAAGACCGGAACATTCGAACATCCGTGGCTAGGGTTAGCAGGTGGCAAGATCCCCACGAACCTAATAAGAAGTATGGGTTTGTCACCCAATTCTAAAGGAGTCTTTGTAACTTCGGTGCAAGATGGCGGACCAGCTGCGAAGGCCGGCTTGAAAGGTATAGTTCAGGATGACAATGGAGGTATCACAAATATTGGTGATGTAATAACTGCTATTGATAATCATCCCGTTCGACAAATCGATGATATTATCAACTATATCGAGCAGCACAAAAAAATAGGCGATAGTGTAAAATTGACTGTAGAGAGAGACGGCACGACTACGGATCTCTCGCTTCTCCTGGAACAGCGCCCCACTACCCAAACAGCGTCCGTTTCTCAAGACTCCACATCTCGACCTCAACTGCCATTCGGCTTGGGTCCCATGCCACAACTACCGAAAATTCCTGGATTTCCAGACCTTAAATTGCCTCCGTTACTTCCATAATTTTTTTGATTTCTTAATATAATGCTGTGACAGAGACTGTCCAATCAAGATATGCGCCCACTGGTACATCACGCGTCAAACAAGGTCTTAATTCTCAGTGCTCTAAGATAAAATATATGCGAGCAGTTAAAGTTCATTATGCCGACTTGAGTGTCTAGAATCTGGTTTTTTTAAGGTGATCAGAAATAAGTTTGTGATCTTTATATGATCATGATCATTAGGGACTTGAAATGTTTTCACATGCTTAATTGTTAAACAGTTCTTAGCAAAATGTATTTCGTCTTTCTTAAAAATGCTAAAATTAGTACAACTAACAAATCGATTAAACTGCTCAATTTTGATGTTGTAGTGAATTAATTTCAACTTTTGCTAATTCGATATTGAGTACCAATTCTCTATCTGATACTCTTCGAATTACCAACTTTAGGGATAGAGCGATGACTTAAGTTGTTACGTCTAGCACTATTCACTCACAATGATTCTTTCCTTGAAGACATAACTATTTACAAGGGAACAAAATTCTACTTGACGATCATGTTCATTTTGGGCATTAAAACTGAAGGCTATAAATGGCTGGTGAGTTGTATGCAAGCGAGATAGTGACATTAATCTGACATTATCACGAACGTGACTAAGATGGAATTTCAATAGAATTATTAATACTTGTTCATATATTGCCCGTTAGTTGTACGTTTTAACATCTAAATACCGCAAAGTTGTTCTGTTCTATCTTTTGTTCACTCTTTACCGCATACAAATGCAGAGCGTATCTCTTGAGGTGCATAGACAAAAAATCTACATTGATATATCCGTAAGCGAGAGCTTAGCATTAATGGCCTTGACAGAAAACAAATTTCCATTCACGCAGCTTAATGATCTGGAAAGGTTTGATGATGATACAACGAATGAAAAAAATGGCTACTATCCTGACAAGAGGCCAGTGAATGAGCTTCTCCAATATGGGGTAATTTTGCTAGATAAGCCTCCTGGTCCTACCAGCCATGAGGTTATTGCCTGGATAAAGAAGCTGCTGGGTATTGAAAAAGCAGGTCATAGTGGCACGCTAGATCCCGGTACTACTGGCCTATTACCGATAGGATTAGGCGAGGGAACAAAAGCGTTATCCGTGCTACTTTTAGGCCCAAAGGAATACTATGCTATAGCACGTTTGCATGCACATGTTCCTGAGCACAAGTTGAACAATATTATGAAGGAATTTGTTGGGGAGATCTATCAGAGACCTCCTCAGAGGTCTTCTGTCAGACGATCAACTCGTGTTAGAACAATTTACGAATTGGAAGTTGTTGAACAGTTCGATAGACTTGTACTACTAAGAATTGTTTGTCAAGCGGGTACATATATTCGAAAAATAATTTATGATATCGGTGAAATATTGAGTCCTGGCGCCACCATGATTGAGCTACGTAGAACTAGGGTCAGTAATTTTTTCGAAAATAAGGATAATTTTACAAGGTTACATGATCTCTCTGATGCGATTCAGATCTACAGGGAGAAAAACGATGAGGGTAAGCTTAGAGGGATTATACGACCAGTAGAACAATGTCTTGATTTAATTCCAGCGGTAGTAATACGGGATACAGCCATTGATGCACTGTGTCATGGTGCCCAGCTTGCAGTCCCAGGAGTATTAGCTGCTACGAAAGGTCTTAAAGAACGTGATCTTGTTGGGATTTATACCATAAAGGGGGAAATAGTGGGACTGGCAGAAGTAGCAATGTCAAATCACGATATCAAGGAAAGTGTGAAGGGAATTGCATTTCACATGAGACGAATCATTATGAAACCCGGGACCTATCCAAAGGCCTGGCGCTCAAGTGCAAGTGTCATTGATCGTAGTTTACCCACCAACACCAAAGCATAACTAATCTTTCAACGATATTGCCATCCAAAGGCTCATATTAAATGTACTACAACGTACTTGATGTCAGCTTAGGAGAACATGATATTTGTTGACTGACTAACCAAATTCCGCATACCGGCGGGGTGGAATTGGGACCATAGATTCTGAACCCTCCCTTACAAATTATCAATTCCCATCTTGGGTCCTAGTGACTCAGGCTGCATGTTATCTACTATTCTATGTCATTAGCACAATATGATTTGAATTTACGGATTGTTTAGCGGCAACAATAATTTAACATATATTGAGCTCGGCTGTGCAAGAAACACACAGATATGAGCCTGATATTTCAAAAATTGAAATATGTATCTTTCCCTGGTCCACGACAATCGCGTAGATTTTAGTACATTTACTTCTTTCAATGAATGATCTTGCCTACTCTTCTGGGACAAATATATCTATCATTGCTGCGTCAATGCAGTTGGATCCAATGAAGTATTTAGTTGAACGAAATCTTCAATTAAAATATACGCCTAATTCTATCTACAAAATGTTATCTACTTTATAGATAAAATTTGGTAATATTGTCGCAATTGATTCTAGGATTTATTAGAAATCAATACCATTGATTAGGGTAGCAGTCTGAGATCTGATTATACAGGACGTGGAATGAAATTCCAATCTAGAACAGATTTGGAACTATATAGCAGTAATAAAATAACAATTAGAGTGTATAATTTATTAGAGTACGAGAATGTTACCAAAATACCCCCTCAACGTTATATTGAATACTTAATAATAAAAATTCGAATAAAACGAATATTAACTACTTCCCTATTCCATATATCTGATAGTTCTTGTTATACCAATATAACGATCATGCATCCAGAGGATCTCAAAATACTACGAATATGTGTAGATTGTCGACAGAGGTTTATGTTCCACTCAGATTGGGAGGATCACCAACTTCACACCGGTCACTATAGCATGAAAAAATATGACCTGCTTTCGGGAGAAATGATAATAAGTTTAGAAAATAGAATTCGTGAAACTGTGTGAAAAAGTGGAATGTTGACTATTTGTTACATGAACTACTGCGATATTAGCGGACTATAATTAGAAAATCTTGATTAATAGTTAATATATAGAATTTACTACGAAATGTACGTCTGCCGGGGTCGCCTAGCCTGGGAGGGCGCAAGCCTGGAAAAATATATTGAAAGCTTGTGATCTGTGAAGGTCTCGAGGGTTCAAATCCCTCTCCCGGCGCTTTATTTGAGTGATCTAATACCTCGCTTTATAGTTAGACTGACAAATAATTAATGGTATATGATGACGTGTAATATGACTATAAAATCGCGGAAATGGATTATCAGATCGTTTGTATCCTACTCTATGTACATCTGGTGTCCCGAGTTAGAATATCGCACTGATTAGATTCATTCTTGAGGGACACATTAAATGCTAAATTATAGTAACAATGCAGAATCACTTATTTTATGGAATTATAATGAGAGCTATGATTCTGTTAGCGCGGATCGAGCAATGATTGTTTGCTTATTTTTTGATAATGGTATACCTTGTAAGAAAATCTACTTTCTCAATTCAAAAGAATGATCTCAAATAAAGAATCTTATGGCTGGAACGCAATTATAGAGCCACCGTGTCGAGGACCATTCTTGGAATCTGATTGTATCTTGTCGGTGGGTATGAACAGTATTCCGTTTGCTATAGAAGGGCCGACCTGACCTACTTCTGCGTTAATGTCGCCTTCCCATAGCTTTTGACCATTTTCTTTGTCCAATGCTAGAATTATGCTAGATTTTGTAGTTGATATATGACCATTGGCTCTTGTCTTCTCTAGAAAGTGAATGTACCCAGCAAAAAGTAGATCTCTTGTAACCAGTGGCGAAATTCTTGGTGGAAATTCAGTTGGTAATTCCCATTTAATTTTTCCCGTCCTTAGATCCAATGCAGCTATCGTTCCATTACGTAGTCCAAGTTCAATTGTGTGTGGTGGAGACACCCTATGCCCTGAAATTCCACCGTCAGTGAAATAATTCAAACCTCTGTTTGTAGCGGCTACATAAAGGGTATTGTCGTTGTCTACAGCATGATAGTTAAAAATTCCATAAGACCAGATTTCACCGCTGCCATTTGGCTTTGGGATTGAATCTGTGTTATACTGTCTTCCCAAGGTCTTCCACCATCGAACTTTTCCTGTGGCAGCGTCCATTGCAACAATATTTCCCATTTTGTCGTGGCCTATTACAATTTTTTCTCGTGTCCCGTTTTCAAGAGTTATCTCATTTATACTACTTCCCCAGGATGTATCCCAATCATGAGTATCAGGCACAGTAGCACTCAAAACGGTTCCCCTGGCGATAAAGGGTGTCGCCCAAAGTATTTGGCCGTCGGTGATGTTTATTGCTATCATGTGATTTGAATACAGGTCACCATCTTGTCTTGTTGTTGCATTAAAGTTTGGGGACGCACTACCTAATGGCATATATAAAACACCAGTTGAAGCATCAAGAGAGCCACCGGACCAATCGTTTGCACCAGAATTATATTTAGGTGAGCTATGTGGAGTCACCCAATTACCTGTAGTGGTCTTCAGATTCCATATGATATTGCCGTTAGTGCTATTAAGTGCAGTAATGTTTCCTCTCACAGTTCCCACTCCAGTGGATACGTCACCACCTCCGGCTGAGCCTACTATCACATAATCCTTCCACACCATCGGGTACGTAGGGACGTTGTAGCCAGCTTTAGGATCGCCGAGGACTTCCGACTTCCAGATAGTTCTACCATTTGTCGAGTCAATAGCTACTACAGTGCTGTGATAACCAGTTGATGCATATAGTATACCATTGCTAAAGGTCAAACCCATTGTTGGCCCACTACCA
>DATBGR010000561.1:0-8666 GCA_036557905.1 Nitrososphaeraceae archaeon
CTAATAGCAAATGATGTGACAGAGTTCAGAAAACAATTCCAAAAAATACATTATGCATTTGATAATGCTGTTGACGCATACGAATACATAGATGTTATTCATCATAGAAAAATAAGTTAGTCGATTACGAGGAGGAATTAAGTTGAATCCGTCTGAAGGCAGCATGAATGGACATAAAGTCAGTTCGTACAAATAAACAAGCATCTAACACTCTACATAGTTAGATAATGATTGTCTGCTGAACAACTAACTAATCAGTCAATCTTTGTTTCATAATTGTTTCATTTCTCATGGTTTAAGACTATTTACTAATCAAGTAAGCAATACTCTCTATGGTAAATTAAAAATAAAAAGAATTAATATTATTATTTTTTTCTCGAATATTGATTGAATTACATGGTCATAAATCGTTATGAGGTACAAACACTACCTCGAGTCTGGTATTTCGATCCTACACAATCGACTGTCGTTATAATAGTACACGAGTTTTGTTCCTTCAAATCCTGTGTTAATGTGCAAATTACGGAAATTCGTAGAAATTGATATATTGTTCCAAAATCCTTTCATCAAAATACCGAAATAATAATCAATCTTAATATTCAACGCAACGATAATAAATTAAGCCGTTGATTGTGATATCCTCTATTTTTGCCGTTGTGAGTTTTTTGTCGATGCGTTCAGATTTTTTTGATATTATTCCAGATGTAATATTACTAAATAACTCTGTCAAGCTGAGTTTTACCATTGCATGATTGACTTCATCTTCTTTTATTCCAATCGCATCAGCTATTTCCTTTGCTGAAAATCCCTTTCCTTTGTTATGACATAAAAATTGAACTATCACTGTATTAATATTCTTGTGCGCATCAAATTCAGCAGCATCTATAGGTACCATAACCTATGATGTTATGTGTGTTCTAATATAACAAAATACTGCTGTTGTAGCTCTGTTTGACATCTTATATAACCAGGTTTTACTGGTTCGATCTTTTAAGAATTTTTAGTGGAGACTAGAAGAATCTTCCATATTTGTATTGCATGTGCGTATGAGTTTAGAATATTAGTTAGTTAGCCAGTCGGTCAGTTATGGCAGATTCCTGAATGTCAAAATCTACTTTCAACTCACTCGGAAAGTCATTTTTCTTGCCTAGGTCATAAGTCTTTGACTTAAGTTTATTCTACGGTTATCCCATGTCCTTCTACTTGGTTGTATCTTCATTGAAGCTTGTGGACGATTTTGTTTGTTTTTTATAATTGGCTAATTATTATTTTTATTTTTATTTTTTGATGAGAATTGAATCCGAGATTCAATTGACCACGGGAGAACATATTTTGATACTGCTAATAACTGCAATATCAAAATTTCCTCATTTAATCAATATGTTAGATTTTGATGATCCTGTTGTACCTCACTTGGCAGTAGTTGATTTATCAGTACTGGGGGATTTTGTGCGCAGCTCCGACTTGCATATATCATAGAAATCAGCAGCAGAATGTACTGCATGGTATTTATGTTCTCTTTTTTAAGATCTTGTGTCTTACTTTGCCATTGTTGATTTATCAGTACTGGGGGATTTTGTGCGCAGCTCCGACTTGCATAAGTCACAGAAGCCAGCATAATATTCTTTAGAGCATTTATGACATCTTTTTTAAGATCTTCTTCATAAAAAGTTCTATTTGATAACTTACTATGATATATTTCAGCAACCTTTATGATATCATGCTCATTAAGACCCATCCGTAAAAATGTAGCGATGACTGGTCCAATCATGGGCTGAACTTTCAGTCTCTGTAATCCCTTTTCTAGTTTGTCAGTGAGCGTCTGAAATTCTAATTTGAGATTTTCAACCTGGGGTTCAAATCCTAGCTTTGTATTATACTGAGTCTTTATGTCTTCAAAGAATTTTTTTACTGCTAGTGGAGGGTATTTGTCAAGAGAGTTTGCAATATTTACAATCAGATTGCGCAACGTTATTAGCTCATTTGAACCGAAGCCGAGATTTGCAAGTTCGTCGTACACAGATAGAGTTTCTGAATGTAAATATATTTTATCTTGCAATATAGATTCACGCCGACTAAGTTCTGCAATACTCAGTTCCAACACATTTGTAGTTTCCTCCAATGCGCGTTTTTTGCCATCTAAATGTTGGATGTTATTAAATTCTTCAAGTACCCTCTTGGGATCGTATCCATAGCCTGCAATGCATCTAACAACATTAGCAAATTTGCCAAGATCTTCAATGATAGACAAATTGTGTCTGTCTAGGACTTGTTTTACATTAGAATAGGATTTGATCTCTAAATCTGCCATTTTCTTTTGTTGCAATGCCAAATCCCGGGCATTTTCGATTTCTGACTTTTGAGTATTTACAGTCGATATCTTATTCTTTAAATCTTCAAGTTTTATCTCTAATTCTTTCTTTTTTGCTGTCTTTTCGTATATCTGCTCTTTAACTTTATATAGTGGAACGTGATCATCATTTGAAACTTTGACAAGATCTTTTATACACGTAGCGAATTCACCTGGTAAGACTCCAGAATCTTTACATTTGTTATATATGTCCACTATGAATTGTGTAGCGGCCTCTGCATCTATGTTCTGCCCGCTTAGCAACTTTATAGTTCTAAAGCCAATGGCACATTGAGCCGGAGTAAGACCAGCAGTATTCATTGCTTTTGCCAACTCTCGGAATGCATCTGCTTCATGCTTTCCATTGTCCATACTCCATTCGTTAGTAATGTTGCTAACTGCTCCTGTGCTAATATTATTATCCTGTGCTATTATATCCCTGCCTAGGCCTTGAAGCCATTGACTTATTACTCTTGATTTTATTGTTTCAGGTATTGCTGCTGGCATACTTATCTTCTAGTATATAAGAAAACATTTACAGTATTTATTAATAATCCCCTTTTTGTTGAGCCAAATAGGTAGTCAAATACGTCAAATGCCCCGTCAAATAGCCTTGTCAAATGCGTCAAATGGCATATGAACTGGAGAATACGCTTATTCATGCATCTATAACGAACTCAGATAATCTCTAGCGCAGCATTCTATAAGCATGCATAGACTTTGATCATTTCTCTGAAAAATCAATTCTAATACTTTTTGATATTCCTTTGAGATGTTTCACAATTCACATCGTTGAGCAGTCTGCTGCAATCTCGGGTTTTTAGATAATATTGCTTATAGATGCTAAAAATGTTGTGTAATAGAAAATGAGTTCGTAAAAGAACATTATAGTAGAAATTTATTATAGCGTATAATTTTTCTAGACTATTCAGATGGTTTAGATTTTAGATCATCTTGTGAGTTAGATGGTGAGCGATTTTTACTGTTATCTAACATCACAAAAAAGCGTTCTTAAGTTTTGATAGTGGTAAATAGAAAGTCTGAAGCTTAAGAAAGTATTGTTCAAGATGTTTCAAAAAGATCGCATAGAATCATATTAGCCAGCTAATGGACTTGGCTTTCATATCTCTATTATTAGCTGAAGAGATGTAGAGCAAATCAAATCACAAGTATTCTTGGAATAAATAACAATTTGATAATAATTTATATTGTATTTAATATATAGTTCTAAATGATATCCTAATTTGTGATATTGCATGAATCAAATCTTAATCTATGAAGGTGACAAAAATAAGAGCTTTGATGCAAATCTTGACGATACACTAATAATCTCTCTTAAAGAAAATCCAACTACTGGATATCAGTGGAAGCTTGATCACGTTAATGCAGAAATTATTAGCCTCGAGGAATCAAGATTTTTCGAAAATTCTGTAAATAGAATTGGTAGTGGTGGTACACGAACTTTTACTTTTAAGGCACGGTCTTCGGGTAAAACAAAGGTTCAGTTAAGTCTTAAGAGAGAATGGGAGAAGAAAATGATAGGAGTCGATCAATTCGAAGTATTCATTCAGGTAATATCACAGAGTGGTCAGGTACTACAGTAGCAGTAATTCTATTAACTTAGAAATATTTTCCGTCTCCTTAAATTATCAAATTAGTAGTGAATCAAAAACCACCACAAATACAAACGATATAGTATGATTAGTCAATAATAGTATGACAATAGTATGACTTTGGAAGCTAAAACAGTAGTTGCTAATAATATAATATCAAATTACATAACAGACATCAACATAATGAATAAGTCAACTGCAAACGAATATTATTCAAGATTCAAGACTTTTGAAATATTTATTGTAAATAAATAAATAAATATTCACTATTCGTCGAAGGTATCATTTCTAAGGTTAAGAATAGTAAATAAACACCAAAGGTCTTGTGATGGTCTCTTCTGTGTATATCCATTGTCATTTGTATCATATATCAATAGTCTTCATACAGTTAAGCATTCTTTACGTGATATACAATTTAGGACAGAATGAACGGTATCCTGGCTACTGTTACTAATGATATTCCTGATCAAAACTAAAGCGATATGTTAGTAAAAACATATCTCTAAATGCGATAGTAACTCATGAATTTTACCATTAAGACAACTGTACATCCTCTAGATCCTGTTAGTGTCACTATTGTATGTTCTTTAAAATCCTATAACAATGGATATGAGTGGCCTAATACATCTCAAATTATCTCTTTTTGATTCTGCTAGGGACAACTTTAAAGGTTTTTCCATTAGATATATTAGCATGCATATACTTGTTCTCTCCACTTCCAAGTTCGAGATATTCGAAAATTACATAAAGAAAAATTATCTGTTCTCTTGCAAATCGTCTAACCTTTTTGCAGACATGAGAGACGACAATAATCAATCATGTCACCAAAGGTCAGATATTTTATAATATGAATAACTTGTGGAAGTGGTGTATACTACTATTGCTGGGAATTAATAGTCATAAATGACCATTTTTTGGTGAAAACCCACGAATTACCTGCTTCATCTTTTACTGATAGGTCAATTGCAGCAATATATTTGGTGTTTGTAGATAAAATTTGATTGGTACGAAATATGGAGGTTTTACCATCAGGGCTTAAATGCACAGTACCAGCAATGTTATTGGTAGTACCATCCTTCTTTACAGTAAAAGTATCTGTGTTGATCGTTGAAGTGTCTATACGCCTACTGAAGGATGCTGTAACAAGTGAATCAACTGGAATGTCATGAGAGCCATCATGAGGGGAAGTGTCTATTACTGTTGGTGGTGTTATATCTCCTGCAGTTGTTTTTGTGAGTGAAGCAGTTGCTGCTCGTGCTGCCTTATCAGAGGCAATTTCCGATCCCTTCATTCCAAAGTAGAATGCAATTATGCTTGCTAATGCCGTACCAAGTATCGTAGCAAGATTCTTAAATACATCGATCAAAGATTGTAGAGTAGGATTTATTGAATTTATATTTACAGTAATCAAGATAAGAATATAGAACAGAACCGTAGCAACTAATAATATTACACCAAATGTCATCAAGGTCCTATATAATCCCGGCATGCCAATTACACTAGTGGAGTTTCCCCTATTTTTTTTCCTGTAGGCTAGAATCATATCAATGCCTAACGGTATAACCATAGATGCAGCAATTATGGCTAGAAAATAATATGGCAGTCGACTATCAATAATTGCATGAAATGCCGCAGTAGCATTAACTCCTGTGGGAGTAGGTGTTAATGGAGGTCGAGCAATGTGTTTTACTAGTACAGTTTCAGTAGCATTATTAGCTAAATCATTTTTATCCTTAACTCTCAAATTAAATGACATTTTTGTATCGTTTGATACTTTCGGAGCAGTAAACGTAGCGATACTTGTGTTACTAGCCTTTAGTCCAACGTCCGGCCCTGATGTCTGTTTCCATGCAAATGTAATAGGCTCACGATCGGGATCATAACTACCACTTCCATTAAGTATTACTAGTGAGCTTTCATTAACTACTAATGGTGCTTTGGCAACTATTGCTATTGGTGCTGTATCATTACTTGGAAATATGCTCGTCCCAGTGATTGCGATTTGTCCTATACCTTTAACAAAATCTATAGCTAGTGTTCTCGATTCTTTAGTGTTTTTGATTTCGACACAACGTATATTACTTCCATCACCTTCGGAAACAACATAATGAGTATCATTATGTCCTTGTGTCTTGGAATCTATTACCTTTCTTGGAAGATCGATTGTCAAATTTCCGCTATTTATAGAGGTAATATTTACTAGAAGAGTTGCAATGCCTGTTTGAGCTGCTGTACTATTAAGTCTATTACCATTGCCCGTAATATCGTAGGCAAGGGTATAATTTTTACCGCCAATAATAACGTTAGTATGTAATGGTAAACTCAATATATTTGTAAAAGCTGTTGCATTGGGAGCCGTGCAATTCGTACTATTTCCAGTTAATACTTTTCCTGTAGAATTTGGAAAATCTGATGCACTTTCATGTGTGGAATCTGATCTTATGGCAACATTTTTCCAAACTGCACTTCCAATATAAGTTCCAGTCTGCTGATCGTCTGAAGTAAAAAGTTCAATTATTCTATTATTATCGTCATATTGTGGCATATGAGTAGAATGCTCATCTAAGATACCTACTGACTGAAGTGGAGTCGGTATGTCGGTCCGTGCAATTGTTGTTTGCAGCGTTAAGACCAAGCAACAGAAAAGAGCATAAAACACGAATGAGAAAAGTTGAGATAATGCAAAAGAACCCCAGATCTTGGACACATTGTTAAATTCTACACCTTTCTAATATACTTTTAATAATTTTCCTGTAAAAATTCATGTCAATTGGTCAGTTCCATTAGATGTTAACATCTTATCAGACTTTTGAATTCAAAGAAGTGATTCAGATCCAATCGACCTTCCAATTTCAACATTTGACCCAATGATTTGTCGATGTGGATTGACAAATCTGCCAGATCTGAGAGTTAGCTCATCTAATATTAATGATAATTGGTAGGTGACGATCATGTAGCAGCAGTATAGGTTTCGTCAGATAAGGTTCCTCTCCTTTCCTTTCCATAGTGATGATTACTGTTAGAGAAAATCAAAAACAACTTCTACTAGGCAATGTTCTTGGACCGTTAAGTCTAACTGACCATAGTTTTACTGAAAATGCGTTATCCAAAATAGGATTCATAGATAAAGCAATTGTAAGAATGAACGTAATTTTCACCTACAGTTCATCGAATAATGGATACACATTTTCATCAGGCAATGTTATCACCTGCACACGCACTGTCAGCTGATCAGTTTCCAAAGAGGAAAGAAGAAATATGTAGTGCTGTCAGTGCAGTATCAAACAAATATGCCAACCACAATTCACATAGTTGCAGTAATGAAATTTGCTAACCAATCTATTCCTAACGCTTAGTATGATCAAGTCAATAAAAGGATAAACCTATAGAATAGGCACAGACAATATGGCCCAGTCGTGCTCATTTGGAAGTCGCATAGTCACTTAAAGTAGGACAAGAATCTTCTGGCTATGAGATAAATTAGCAGATGCTATTGAAGTAATTAAAATGTAAAAGGAAGGGTCTACACAGACTTGCTATTGATGGCAACGCAGTTATGGGCTAGGTTAAATGCACCTTATACTTCACAAAAGATAGCCTCCAAAATATCTGGAGAGTATTTATCCTTTCGTAACAACTCCCAACAAATTGGCTGCTCAACCATCACTTAACGAGGTGGGTTAATTCTACGCCTTGCCTAACGCCAGTTAGAACTAGTGTTTCGAAGATTACGAATAGTGTTCAAATTGGTGCCTATCTTATCTACCACAGTTATTCTCGGAATTTCTATAAAGTGTGTGGTGCTAAAAAAGGGTCAGTCAATCTTCTTTCGAACACTAAGTGATTCATTATCTTTTTTTCTTGATTATACTTATATCTCAACGAAAGGTTTCAAATTTGAGTCTCCAAAATATACCTAGTCCTTTATTTAACTCCTCAGTTACATAAGAGCATATTTTCATATGTAAGACAAACAAACACAAGGTTGGTTAGTTCGTACGTAAACCACGTTAACAAACAAACTAATCTTAAATCCATCTATTACAATTGCATATTAAGCAAATTATATCTTGTTTCGTTGGTATAGAACAAAAATGTTCTTCTTTCATAATCACAAAATTTTTCAGCGCCGAAAGATTTGTTCATCAAACAGAATTTGAAAAAATTTTTAGTTAGTTCATTTAATGATATGATATGATCTACTCCCCCAGGCTAAGTGAAATCTATATGGAAATCCATATTGATCGCAAAAGGAAAAGAAATCGATAAAATCTTTTAATACATGATGTGAATGCACCATGGTTACTTACTGCATTACAAGTTAAAATAATTTTATTTTTCTATATCAGTAGTATGAATAAAGTTCATTGATCCTCCAGGGACTGAAGTAGTTCTTGCTCTTGGTAACTTCATTGTTGTTTTAGTTAGCTCAGATGATGGTAGAACAAATGCGTTTCGCGCGGCCTTGATTATATCCATAACTTTCAATATATTTTCCACTATTTTTTGTTCGTTATCATCACTGCTAGTTTTACGTAAATCATGGAAATGGTGATGCATATCTTCAGGCCAGTAAAAAGGCTTCTTTACTTGAACCCATTTTCCAGGTCTAAACCAGGAAACTCTATTCAGATCACCCCTTTGAATTTCACCAGGTTGAATGGATTCATGTGCATTAAACCAATCTTCAATCCTATCATCTA
>DATBGR010000562.1:0-8132 GCA_036557905.1 Nitrososphaeraceae archaeon
ACGTCTACGATACATTCGTCGAACATATCGAATCATTTTTATGATTTCCATTCTAAAGGCAAGATTGATTGTTATTTAGTCAATGGCTCTGTAGAGACCATGTATTAAACACCATTAGAGCTTTGTAGGAGCATAATCCAATATGGTTGTTGAAAGAATCAAGATATGTTAGATTGGCAAATACTCTGTACCGTGTTCTAAGAAGTTCAAGGATACCATTGTTTCTTCACAGAAAGAGCAATCATGTCTTCACAATGTGGCAGCATCTAGTACTACTAGCAATAAGACAGTACGAAGGTAAGAGTTATAGAATGTTTATCGAATGGCTGGTTGAAGCGCATTACCTTAGATTATTTTTGGGATTATCACGAATTCCTCATTTTACAACATTGCAAAAGTTTACAGACAGAATCAATAATACATTGCTTGAAAAGATAATTTCGTCCTTCATTGTTATTAGTGGTACCAAGCATATCTTTGTAGGAATAGATTCAACAGGATTTAAGATAACTCATGCTTCACAATATTATACTGAACGAACAGCAACCAGAAGAAAATATGCCAAGTTATCCATTGGAGCTGACGTACTACAACAAATCATATGTACTATTAAGATAAGACGAGCTCCTACAAGACATGATAATATAGATTTCAAGCCAATCATAACAAGGGCATCAAATATACTTCCATTATCTGTAGTTACAGCTGATAAGGGTTATGATAGTGAAGATAATCATCTTTTCGTAAGAGAGGAATTACATGCATTCAGTGTAATCCCAGCTCGCTATGAGCACATACCAATATGGAGAACTCGTGGTAAATACAGAAAGCAGATGAAACGTGGTTACTCCAAATTGTTGTACAATCAACGAAACAAGGATGAGACCATAATGTCTGTCATAAAAAGACTGTTTGGAGAGCATCTTATGTCTAGATTGACTAGAACGCAGAATAGAGAGTTGTCATTCAGATGTATAACCTACAATATGCATAGACTAACCAATCTGATAATATTGGTGATGGTTTCTACATGGCCGGTTACACCTAACAACTTTAAACAGTGAGTACAGGACTTTACTAATGATTCCAGTATCGACATTAAAGTACAGAATCGAACGTTTGTCAGTTTTGGATAGTTCGATTCTTCGTTTATTAGCTAATTTGAAATTTGGTATCCAAATAGCATAATATTCATAAAATCTAATTTTTTATTTGGCGATACGTTAGATATCAAATTCTTGCAAGCTTCAGTTAACGAAGCCCCTTCTAAGTCGAAGCCTATACATGTTGGGAATTGGATAAAAGATATTACTTCTGTATTCCTGGATATAAATTTAATTGGAACTCTGGAAGATTCGATTAAGGTAATAAGAGAATAAGAGGGTTTCCAGGTGCTGCATAAGAAAGAAGCGGATAATAAGTGGATCACCATAATTCAAAATACAAGAAAGGTATACCACTATGATAAATTTAAACCAAATCTATAATGAAGATTGTTGCGCATTCATGGATATGTTGAGCGCCAAGAAAATTTTGATGGATGTCATCGTTACCTCTCCTCCGTATAACATGAATAAAGAATATAGATCGTATCAAGATAACCGGAACGAAGATGACTACTTGACTTGGTTAGAAAACATTTGTAGAAAAATCAAATCTAGATTAAAAAAAGATGGATCATTCTTTCTGAACATAGCTGGACGACCATCTGAACCAGCGTTACCGTTTAAATTAGTCACAAGACTCACAGAGAATGTAGGCTTCAAATTACAAAATACTATTCACTGGATAAAATCTATTTCGTTTGATTCTGAAGACATTGGTAAAAAGAATGGAATTCACAATGATGACAATGTATCAATAGGTCATTTTAAACCCATTGTTAGTGCGAGATATTTAAGCGATCTTCACGAATACGTCTTTCATTTTACTAAAACAGGGAATGTAAAACTAGACAAACTGCAGGTTGGTGTGACATACCAAGATAAAACGAATATTGGTAGATGGAAGACAGCGATTGATGATAAGCGGGACAGAGGTAACGTATGGTTTATACCTTATCCAACAATTCAACAATCTAGACCTCATCCTGCAGTCTTTCCAGTTAAGTTACCCGAACGCTGCATAGAATTGCACGGAACTAGGGAAAATATGCTTGTTTATGACCCGTTTATGGGAATAGGCAGTACGGCTCTAGCCTGCATCCGTCTTAAGGTTAACTATATAGGTACTGAAATAGATTCACAATATATTGCAATAGCCAATCAAAGAATTACTGGCTACACTCAAACCAATCTCTCCATGCGAGAATAAGTTAACCTGGACGACTCGAGATGGTTTTGTTTATTTTATAAAAAAAATTGAATATGAAATAACAAATAAAAAATTAGATTCAGATTTTAAAAATTGGTAGACAGATGTTGGTTTGCCGGGTGGATAAACAAGTAGTATGTTATGGATTACGGTTACGTCTAAATCATACGACTTCCAACCTTGACTTAGAAATAAAGAGGACCGTAGATATGTCATTGTGCCCATATTTTCAAAACTTGTAGCAAGTATGAAAGTCCGTTAGGATTTCAATCAGATCTCGAAAACGATTTATTCATATCTAGTTAGTGGTGTTACTAATTATATCAGCCAGATTTTATAACTCGTAAACTAATTGAGGTAAAATAACCCGCTATGAACGGTATTAAGAATACCCCTTGACACTCTTAGTCGGAAGATTCCTCTCTGAGCATCACTAAGGCTATAGGTAAAATTTGTCTTCTAACGTCTACTTAGTATTAGCTGCAAAAGCATATCAAACACTTGATGCTTCCCAGACATGACTTTGTAGATTAGAGAAAAACCGGTGGTTGTTCTATCGAACTGATTTGCTCGATAATTGAAGTAAACGGACATCAATACATGGAAGATCACTCTTGTGTGACCACAAAATGATTCATATCATTCCTCTTCTGATACATATCAAACACACAGGATACAGTATGAGCAACAGAATGGAGCTATTAGCACTGATATCTTCTCTTCTTGCTGTCGGTTACTAAAAGCAGGTACCAATCAAGAAATGGCATGTTTATAGGTAACCTTAGAATAAATATTGATTAACTTACCTTTTAAGACTGGATATTAATATTGCTAATCCAAAAATAATTATTTTATATGGTAAGAAACTCCAGTAGCCGCTAGTATATCAGCTGAAGGATCTTGAGGAGGACATACCAGTAAGATATTCTATGGTCATTTGGATGAGCCAAGATTCTTTGTATGAATATACGCAAGGATACTTTGGATCCAGAGCAAATTATATATGGTATCAAAAAGTAACAATTAATCAAACAATGAATATACTATTCGTCCTACTTTTTCCGTCATTATTGTGGATTCTCTTTATGCCATTTGAACAAACTGGTCTGACCTACGTGTATTCACAAGTAGCAAATAATACAACTTCAGGCAGTGGGATACTCGATCTTTTCGGAAAGGGCGTTAACAATTTGAATAGTCAACTTGGATATTCCGTCACATTAGATGGCAACCAAATATTTCCAAATAGCACTTTAAAAGACAAGATAGTAAATGAATACGAAGGGTCGACATACAATATTTCTAGCTTGAAATATAATCTCCTTGGGTATCAAATTACAGCACATGATATAAAACTTCGAGTTAGTCCCTCAGCTATCGATTCAACAAAGACGAGAATTGACATACCAATAATGTTGGCAAATAATGTCACCGTAACTGATGGCGTCAATCTAAAGTATGATAAAGTAGATTTGGGATCTTTATGGGGAGTATATGATAAGACTAGTGACAAAATTGTAGTACATATTCCAATAGGTTTGGCCCTGAAATACTTGCACTTATAACAGCATAGATCCTAAAATCGGAGTAATATTTGGTGGCTATTTGTGGATGAAGGCTACACTCGGATTTGACACCATCTGATTCCCCGAGGAGGCGCTACAGGATAATGCGCTACCCATACATAATGATAGAATTTGATGACAATCATGATGAGTAAATTTGATCCTGATCTATAAGGTACCATTGTCCGACTAAACGTCGACTTGTTCGAGATTATCTTATTTAATAGTTTATCTAAATATAATAAAATTGCTAAATCAAATATCAATACATTGTTCAAAATCTTGTCAAGCCTGCGAAGGAATCGCTTCCATATATGATTCAGGTAGAAACAAATGAGTAAGGATATGTTATTTTCTCGGCGTAATGTGCGTTGGTTCTTTTATTCTTATATACGAGCCACCCTGAACGAAGCGTGAACAGGATTACTTAATATACTACAAATTCATTCAGAAGATAGATCTGAACCTATTTAAAAGAACGAACTATATTAAACACAATGAACATATATACAGAATAGCAAAAGTGAAGTTTTAATATAGGTCAGCCGAGAAGCTCCACATCCTATACTTAAGTCCCAAAATTTTTAAAGACATAGGATACAGACTATACTGCTATAATTCTGTTACTAAGATCGTCAATCACCAATAGGATATTTTGCTTTGCAAAACTAATAACACATTTGAATGCTAACAACAGCATCAACTTCCGCAATAGAATACTTATGAAGATATCATAGTATAAAAAGGGCATTTTGGTAGATATTCTTGAATTGGTTGGTCAGAGACAAGCTATTGGGATACTAGGCATGGTTTTTGCAGTACTAGGTGGTATAGCCTGGTTTCTTCGTCAAAACATCGTAGCAATAATGCTATGGGGAGTAGCCGGTTTAATAATACTCAAATTGAATAAGCGAGCAAAGTCAAATCGGCGGTAACGAACGATATGAGATGCAAGCTGGGGCATCTAAATTGTTTTGTGATACATCTGGCATTTGTTTCTCTAAAATGCAGTAGATTTTTCGTCATGATGATTGGTAGAATGGTATTATAGATAAGTTAAGAGGATTCATTCTAATTTCGAGTACTTTGATGATGAGGCATTCCTAGGTGTTTTTTGACAGTCGCCTCATTAGCATTTTTGTACTTGCCAAAAAATGTGGTAACCTGAAGTTCAAATTCAGTTATAATGCCGAAGATTTTCTGAGATCATCGTCAAGCAATACTGCAAGCATTAAACGAGATCGAGTATAGCTCGTATAATTTTTACATGATCTGCCCGTATTTCTGTAGTAACTAAAAGTAAATGTTCTCCCTTCAGAGGTATTGTTATGCGTTTGATCTTCTCGTATTCAGTCATCGAATATTTGCCATAACCGATCTTTGGAGCCAATGTATTACGTAAACCCCATCTAGCCAATGCTTGTAAATTTGATCTTTTAGTTTCATCCGCCGAGAGTAGATTCTGTATCCCTTCAGCATGACCTCCATGTTTTATCTCTCCAGTATGATCGCAAACCCCAGCAAAGCGTACTAGAGGATCGATTTCGAGTATACTTTTGCATAGCATGTCAAAATCCATATTTCTAATGTGTAACTATAGTTATGATTCTAATAAGTATTCTTACATCAAGGATAACCATACCGACCTAGCCAAATTTCGATAGTTTAGTTTGCCGAATTCGAACGGAAACACTTACTTTGCAGGATGTCAAAAAGGCAAGAGTAGCGAGGATATGAATTCAAATAAATGCGATCTAACATTTATCAAACACTACCAATTTAGTGTCTAGTATGCTTCATCAATATTGCCTGCAAGTAGTTTATAGTCATGATGCACTTAATAACAGCGTCTAATTGGCCGGAGACTCAAATACTTTAACCGACTGGATCGAAATTCCTACGATTTCTACAACAAAATGCTCTGAATGCCATCGTGAGATAACCCCTGGTTTGGCACTTAGCTCGAAATCTACCAGATCGATCAAACATTTAAACTGTATAAAGGATCACGATATGAAGGTTATCAAACATTTAAGAAATAGGCAAATGGATTCAAATCTTACGGAATCATTTAACCGAGAATTTATACAAAAGCCAGGAAGAATTGAATTGAAATGCTTCATAAGCGGGCACTTAACAGGATGTCAAAGATGCGTGTTCAATAAGTCTTGTGAGATAAAACTCATCTCTCAATCATGCGTTTGCGAGGCATGCATGAGTCAAATGCGAGAGAAGGAACTAATTTCACTGGACCTATATCACGATGCTTTCCTCAAGAAAGCAAAATTTACAAGTCGGCAGTATTAAGTTCCAGTCACTATATGGAGTGACCATTAAAGGATTATGCTTTCTATTGAATTGAGTAATATGTTTTGCATTGTAGTTCAGAAGAATATACAGAATATATGCAATAAATCGAAAATCTAGAATTGCCCGTAAGCCCTAACAGGTAATTTTTATTCTTCAAACCAATAAATATACAAATGTATGTTTTACTGAATTGACACTATAGTTTGTCGCTGGAGCTGTTTTAAGGAGTATGATGTTGACAGGTTGATTTCAAATTTGAAATAATAGGACAATCAAGTGAAGCAATAGCTAGGATAATGAAAATATCCAATAATAATTCTCAATAGCGGTTCTTGATTAATTTTCCGATACGGATCACACTACCCTGTTAACGGCTCTGTAAAATTAAGAAAGCAAATTATAGTTATAATGAATGACAAATAGATTAAACCATTTTAGCATGCGTTGTAATTTGCATTTACTTTTTCTGCGAAGAAAATAATCATCGAAACCTTCCGTCCTATCTTGGATGCATTGTACTCTCCTTTCTATCATACTTTTCTCATATGAAGAATGGATGTGGTGGTGCAGTATCAAGAATCTGCAAGCAGGTAGATACCATGTACCACTATCAATTGAAACAGGATGTTCCCCATATCTTTTTACAAGATTTAATATAAAACGTTCTGCAACAAATATGTTTCTTCCCTTTGATATGTTTATTTGAAGGATTTCTCGGTGATCATTTTCAATGGCTACCTTAACCAAAATATATTCAGAACCAACCTTAATAATAGTTTCATCAATAATAAAGTCGGTAATACATATCTTTATGGAGCTTAACATCTCAGATTTATATTTTTGACTCTAGTCTCTGATTGCAGCATGACTGATTTTAACAAATCGAGACACTGCTTTAGAAGTATTTCTCAGCGAAAGACCTAGGAAACAAAGATGTAGAGAATATGGTATATCCTTGGGTTCTATTCTTTTTCCTATCTGACAGAGCTTAACCTATATCCGAGTCATAAAGCTATAGATTTTTCCTTAACCTTAGAGCCCTATTAATGAATAGACAGAATAAATAACATACTAGTTAAATAGAACTTAGAACTCCTGATAAACCGTTGAGAAAAGGGGAAGGTGTGAAGCTTTCACTAGGTATGAAGAAACTGCAAACAAGCGAAGAAAATTGTGAAATTTCGAATATCTGGGAGGTTCTCGGTAGAAGGTGGGCACTAGCAATTCTAAAGAATTTAAGCAGCAAGGAAGTGATAAGATTCAACGAACTCAAGAAAATGTTAACTGGGATTAGTAGCACTGTCCTAGCAGCTAGATTGCTGGAACTAGAGCGTGAGGGATTAGTTTCAAAAAAAATCTATCCACAAATACCACCGAAGGTAGAATATCGCCTGACACTTCAAGCAAAGGAGTTGGAGGTAATTTTACTTGAACTAAACAAATGGGCTCATAGTTGGAGAGCCCCTGAAATTACGGCTACTAAAACAAAAGAATAGAAAAAGAATACATAGGTTTTGCGTAGATTTAAGACTTCTAGGCATATCCTGGAATTATAATATAAATGCAATTAATAGTCTATCGCTATTTGTTCATTTCAATTAGACCGTTATCCATGATAGATTCCCGATTGATCAAGTTTCGGCATTTACCAACTTAAGAGAAACCAGATTGGTTTTATCAGATTTGTTAGTGTATGAATATTTTATCTGCGTTTTACTTACTTGCGATCTGAGTCTTATTTACTAGCGCACATATTAATCTTAAATTCTCCTTTTGGGGCCTGCAGTATCTGGTTCAGTAACATCAAGATCATTAAGTACTTTGACCACACCCGGTGTGTCCCATGTTGTCTGTCCAGCCAGAGATCTGTCATCATATGTTTTAACCTTTCCAGAAAGAGTTACTGTTGCATCAAAAACTGATACGCTGATATCGCTCCCTTGA
>DATBGR010000563.1:0-13307 GCA_036557905.1 Nitrososphaeraceae archaeon
AGGGTGCATGGGAGGGTAAGGGTCTAGGTAATCAATTTTTGTCTATCGCTGCCCAGTCAGATGCCCTTCTTCATATAGTAGACGCGTCAGGTAGTATCGATGCTTCTGGTAAGATTGCCGAAGTGGGTACCGGTGATCCAGTTGCCGATATTGCAGATATCGAAGAAGAAGTTATGATGTGGTATATGAAATTGTTAGAAGGAAACTACGACAAAATTTCAAGAGCAATACATTCTTCCAATGATATTGTCTCATCGATCACAGATATTTTTAGAGGGATCGGCGTAAAAGAAGAACATGTTAAATATGCACTTTCTTTCAACAAGCTTCAGGATATTAAGTTTGATGATTTCAATCCTGAAAATCGAAGAAAATTCTGCTGGAGCTTACGGGAGGTTTCAAAACCCACGCTTATCGTTGCGAATAAGGTCGATTTACCTGTCGCAACTGAAAATTTTAAAAGGCTACGGGAGGAGTACAAGGATTCAATTATAGTTCCAACGAGCGCTGACGCGGAGCTTACTTTGCGACGTGCTGAAGCTCGTGGATTAATCAAATATCTTCCTGGCGACGAACGATTTGAAATGACAAATCAGTCAAGTTTAAACGACAAACAGAAATGGGCACTTAACTTCATTCGGAAAGATGTACTTAATGAATACATGAGAACGGGGGTTCAATTCGCGATAAATGTTGCTGTGTTCAAACTGCTGAGAATGAATGCCATCTATCCAGTTGCAGACCCAACAAAAATGTCGGATAGGTCTGGCAATGTTTTGCCTGATGTTTATTTGATGAAGGCTGGATCCACGGTAAAGGATCTGGCTGCAGATATTCACACAGATTTGGCAAAAGGCTTACTATATGCGATAGATGCTCGAGATGGACTAAGATTGCCGACCTCCTACCATTTGAAAGACCGAGACGTTCTTTCGATTGTGTCAGCCCGGAAAAAAAAGCAGAACTAATCCTACACGTGCTCGCACATCGTAGGGAACTTTTTGTGTCGCTTTTAAAAATGGTAGTGTGCTTATTAGTTGTTTCATATTAAGGACGAGGTTCATGCTAGTTGAATTCTTTTCGTAGCTGATAAGTTATAAGATAATGGGTATGTTGAATGTTTTTAGAAATGCAATTGTAGATGACCTACTAGGACCATTCCATTCACAATCTTTAAATCTGCTTTAAGCTGGATTGTTTGTACTAATGTCTGAAAACCTTGGAGACGTACTTTATGAATGTATGAGATGCGGTATGTCTGTTTCAGTTGAAGAGCTCTCAAGATTACCCGAAATCAAATGCATATGTGGGTTTCGAGTATTTAGAAAATCGCGTCAGCCTATTGTAAAGCAAGTTAGGGCAATATAGAATATTTCATAACTTTTCTTTTAAATTATCTATTTGATCTAAATGCATTGTAAAGGTAAAATTAGTTAGAATTTTATTATTGTTCAACTAATAATAGCTGTTGAAAGTTCATTGCCCAGATTGTAAGAATATAGCTGAACTGTCAGATGATTTTTCATTTGTACGATGTAAAAGTTGCTCTTTAAATATGACTTATGGCGAGTACGTCAAGTATATTTCGTATAAAGATCCAAGATATAGAGATATACTGAGTGATTACAAGCACTGAGTGTTCGATGAATTAAAAGACAAGGTACTGCCCTGTGGCAAGCTAGCATATTATTCACAAGCAATTGATTGCATGTAATTATCCGTCATCGGTCGTATTGTCCGGATCACTATTGATATCTTCATCCATATCTTCATCAAAGTCGTCATCAAATTCTTCAACCTCCTGATTTGTAGGCTCAGACATTTGGCCGTAGAAGTTTGCATGACTCGAGCATATTTATTTTTCTGATAATGTTGTATCGAATTATAGACTAAGGGGCTCGCAGCTTGCCACTTAGAAACTCATGGTCTCGTCAATATGCCCGCTAGAAGTAGTAATAAGAACATCTATTCCATCACCACTTGCAGAGTCCCGTGCAATTGATGATTTGATAGCCTTTATGGCGAGCTCACGGGCTCTTTCCCTGGAAATTTCCTTTTTATATTCTGAATCCAATACTCCCAATGCCATCTCAGCTCCAGTACCTACCGCAGCATAATCATCAGGGAGGACCGAGCCAACTGGGTCTAAGGTATATATTTTAGGTTTGTCTATGATTCCGCCTACAATCACTTGGGTCAATAAGGGAAAAAATCTGCGCTCAAACATTATCACAGACATTAATTTTGCAATTGAATTGGGTGCTACATTGCGGCGAGTCTCAAGTTTCCTTATTTTCGCCAATGCCCCGACCTGCCTCACCAAAACTTGCATATCAGCAATCATTCCCGCACATGCGGCCCCGACATAATCTGTAACTGTGAATGTTTTCTTTGTATTCTTGTTTATTACAAAATTTCCGTATGAAACACGCTTTTCAGCCGCCAGTACAACACCCTCGGAAAAGGTGATTCCTACTGCAGTTGCACCAGGCATAAATTGAAACGCCATAGATTTTCAAGATATATCTTATGCTGGTTAGATTTAGTCCTTTCTATTGCGAAAAGTGGATTGAATTGAAATCAAATGCAATATGCAATTAAATCAATACAGCAAAAGGTCTTTCAATTACTTTTCAGAATCCAAAATTTTCAATATCGAAGGAAAATAATCGAGTGGTTATTTCTTAGTTGTAGAACCATCGTGGATTCTTATTGCTTCAGCTATCAAACGATTTTGCAATTCTAAAGCGTCTTTGCCCTCTGGATGCTTAGCCTGTGCCACCGCCTCAGCTACCATGTTAATAATATGCCTTAGCAAAAATTCGTCGCCTCTATCGGCTTCGGCTCTATAGGTAGAATTGGCCTTGTTGACAAATACGACATTTTCACTTGTAAAGCTATATCTCGAATCGCTACCATCCTCATAAGGAATGACTTTGTACCCCACCTTTTTTAAAGCAAAAGTCCTCTTGACAACGGGCGTTCTAACCTTCCTGGTCATTAGAGCGGTATCGCCGAATTTATTGCTCATCTGACGATCTTGAGTTCCAATTCCGTATATTCTATCATTATTTATTACTGCTGGCAAGCTACCAGCTTCGCTGGGTATTGTTGAAGCCTCGCGTTGAGGTTCATAATTATCGCGGACACTGAATGCGCTTGCCTGGTCAGCGAGTTTGCGCTGATTCAGATCGACCGAGGATTTTTCAAACGCAATTGTTGAATCTTTGCTTGGTAACATTTCATTTGAATTTGTATAATCCTGTTTATTGGAACTGCTTCTATGGCTGGTCAAGACGTCTGAGTCAACTAATTCGGTAACGTCAACCGTACTCAACTCTTGGATCTCTTCTTGTGTTTCCGAACTTTCAACCAAAGCCTGGCCAAGTACCTTGTCAATTTCCCTGTAAATTCTAGATTCCTCCCTTGTGATTAATACATCCTCGTATTGGCTTAGGCTTGGTAAAACAGTAGATTCTATAAATGATTTCATAATATCCATGAATTTGAAATATTCACTGTCTTCTATCAGGGCCGATTTATCTGCAAATCTAGAGGTAAGAGAATCGCATCTTATATAACCAGACAAGCGAGTCAGCTTTGTTTCGAAACCAAAATGGCTTCGAGTTACAATATGACTACCAATCATTATACCGATTCCTCTCTCATCTTCAGTCAAAGGTCTTTTTGCAATAACGATTTCACCAATAATCTTGCCTTCCTCTAGATTGACTGGAATTCTGTGCCCTTGAATTTCAGGTGGCCTGACAAGTTGAGCCTTTTCGAAATTCCACTCTTCAAATTTATCATTTATCTTAAAGAAGACCTCGAACATTGGGTGTCTGAGTATCGCTAGTTTTCTGATTTCTTTTATCAATTTATTAGTATCTATTGTAACCTTTGGATTGTTTAGAAAAATCTCAGTACCATTTCTCTTTAGCGGAGATTCACCTACTTCATCCAAAGCCACGTTGCCACCATACAATTTGTCAAGTGTGTTAGCGTCTATTTCTATCGATTTGATAAAATCATTATGTTTAGTCCTAATTTTCATCTTGTCGAATGAAGTTAGGAACGACAATCGACCCGTTCCATACCGACCAGTTCTAAGTCTCTTGAATTTTGGAGATATATGATCATACTTCTTGTGGGGTGAACCTAAAAGCAAAAATTTTTCCATAGAATCTCTGTCCATTCCTGCGTCATCCTCAATGATTACTGATCCATTGGTCAAGACTGTAAGTAGAACCTTTGTTGCATCTTCATCAAAAGCATTTTCGATGAGCTCTTTAGCTATTTCATTTGGCGAAACCCACGTCTTGGTAGCAAATTCTCTAAAAAACGAAGGATGAACCCTTAGTTCAGTTGCCATGCTTATTCTGATTTGGAACCAGCTCACCTTTATTTATTGCGCATACAAGAAGTAACAAAGTAGACTTCATTACAGTTGAAAATCCAAACTTCAGTGATTCGACAAATTCAAATTATGTAAGGTGAATTGGTAGTAACAATCGATCTTTGCCATAGACCCTATGGCCCATATTTGATATTAAATGGTTAGTTTTTCCACAACTCCAGTGTTGATGATCTTCGTTATATCTGTCCTAATTTTGTTCAGATCAATTCCAAAATATTCACCATCTATTCCGTCTAGCTTATTCAATGCTCTTTTTAAAATTGAGATACAGATGTCGCTTTCATTTTTTTGATAATGTACAAGAGCAGCTGATATCAGAATTATCGAGTTAAGTACTTTTTTTTCATTATTTTCCGATCGCTTCCATACTCCTTCGAGTACTTCATGTGTTCTCCAATATTTTTCCGAGTTAAACAGATCTCTTGCATATTTGATCGAGGCTTTTTTTTCCATATATTTTTCTTCTATCTTCTTATATTCGACAAGAGGTGCAATATTGCTAAGTAAGGATAAGGCTGTCTCCAAATGAAAGTCATCTGGTATACTCATGTCAATCTCCAGAAAGTCAGTAGCAATTCGGATATCACGCATGATTATATTTGAATCGGCAGAAAGAGCACGAACCTCTTTCAATACGGCTCCGGCATCTTTCCTATCGAATTTATTATTGAGAAGATAGATCATAAACCTTTTCATAAGATAGAATGTCCCATAACTGGATATAAGGCCTTACACTAACGACGTTATCAAGTCCTACGCAAATCAATATCTTAATTATCCTTCAAATTTATATGATCACAACTAATTATTCTGAAGTATCAAAATGCTTTTCAGTCCAATTCAATACACTGATTCAGCAGAAGGCCTTAATGATCTTTTGAAGGTTTGATTGCCGCAAATAGTACAACGATATAATCGTCTACGCTTATATGTATACAGAATATCGGGATCCTCCAAAATTTGATGGGACGTTTTCGCCAAGCATTTATCGCAAAACCTTATTTCAGACGGCATTTATATCGAGACCGCATAGCAATCCTGGGCATAATGAATTATTAGAAAATGCCATCGTATTCCAAGTTGCATTTTTAGTTCGCCAGGAAGTCGCTAGAATTTGATTCACCAATCTATCGTCTTATCTCTCTGCGAAGTAGAGTTGGGACCTCTGCGGGACTTTTCGCAACAGGAATGTGAGCCTTTTGTAGGCTTGAAAATTTTGACTCAGCCGAACCATAATTGCCGTAAACTATAGCTCCAGCATGACCCATTGTCTTTTCTTTTGGTGCAGACCTCCCTGCAATGTATGCTATCACTGGTTTGTTATATCCAATTTTTATCACGTGTTCCGCAAATTGCTCCTCAGCATCGCCCCCTATCTCGCCTACGACAACTACTGAATCAACATCATCGTATTGTCTAACCATATCCAATGCTTCGATAAGATTAGTTCCGTTAATGGGATCACCGCCTATACCGAAGCACAACCGTTGCCCATAACCAGCTTTGGATAAATTGTAAGATACCTCGTACATCAGCGTTCCACTTCTTGACAGCACGACAGTCGTACCCCTAGTAAATGGCTGACCAGGCATAATGCCAATTTTCATTTTACCTGGAATTATCACTCCTGGTGTATTCGGGCCAATTATTTTTGCATTATTCTCTTTAGCTAGCTCAAAAAGCTCTATTGTGTCACGAACAGGGACATGTTCAGGAATGGCTACGATGAGCTTGATTCCACAAGCCAATGCTTCTTTACCTGCTGATAGAAATGATGGTGCAGGAACAAAAATCCCAGTTATTCTAGAACCTGTAGATGCAACTGCATCCTTCATACTATCAAATACCGGGATTCCATCAAAGGACATTCCGCCTTTACCTGGGGTTACTCCTGCCGAAATATTGGTACCGTATCCCTTCATTAGTCTTGTGTGCGTAGAACCAAAGCTACCCGTAATGCCTTGAATTATCACTTGCTTATTCTCATAGTCACTTTCATTAGATGTTCCTACAAGTATTTTCATCAAGTCGAAATTATCCATGGACTTTTCTCTCCTTAGGACTGATAGCATCAATTGCTGCAGCTATCGAATCTTCTACGGAATCGAACATTCTGGCCTTTCCCTCCCTGAGAATTTCCTTGGCCTTATCAGATTCTGATCCAGATATCCTAGCAAAGAGAGGAACTGAAATAATGCCCTCCTTATAGCCGTCAAATATTGCCTGCGCCACCAAACTGGTTTTCACTATACCTCCAAATAGATTTATCAAGATAACTTCTATTTGTGATAGCTCAGCGATCAATTTTAGAGCCTGAAATATCGAATCTCTAGTAGCACTACCGCCAAAGTCGAGGAAAGCACCAGCCTTGCCACCCTGATCCGATACCATATCAAGAGTGGACATGACCAATCCAGCTCCGTTCCCTACTATTGCTATATTACCACTCAACTCTACGAACGAGAAGCCGTTTCTACGTGCCTGGGCTTCCTGCTCAGAAAGATGTTCGTACTTTATCAATTCTGGATGCCTAAATAATGAATTATCATCTATTATTATTTTAGAGTCAAGTGCAATTACGGATTCGTCAGCTGAGACGACCAGGGGATTTATTTCAGCCAGTTCAGCTTCCTTCTCTACTACTACTTTCGATAAATTCAATATTATATTTGCAATTGGATTCGTTAGGGATTCCCTGAGAGATAACGCATGGGTAATCTCATATGTTGTTTCTCTCGAAATACCGCTCAGAGGAACATCCACTACTATCTTATTTTTAGTACTCTCTATCTCTACACCACCTTCAGGAGAGGCAATAATAGAATAGCATCTTTTGCTCCTATTGAGAAAGTACGACAGATACAATTCCTCTTTAATATCAACTGCCTGTTCCATGAGTATACCCCTTGGTAGTTCACCTTTCACTTTGTTGTGTAGAAGGACCTCAAATTTGTCAACAACATCCCGTTCAGTCATACATTTTAAAATAGCGCCCTCTTTTCCCCTCCCACCGACTCTCAATTGTGGTTTCAAAATGAGAGGATAGCCGATATCTGATCCGGATCGAATCGCTTCCTCAATCGAGGATGCTAAAGTAGATCGCGGTACTTTGATCCCAGATTGCCTAAATAGCTCCTTCCCTTGATATTCAAGTAGTCGCATGTAGGGCAGGGTTTTATTGCAGTCATTTATATTCCTATATGCGGTACAGATCGTACAAAATTTATATATGTAATCAAGAAATTCAGGCTCATGGTTGAAAAAATGACGGCAGTCTGGTTGATCATTCTGACAATTCTGGTGTGCTCTTCTGTCCCAGCTGTATTAATCTATTTAACATCAATTCCTCACCCAAAATTCCTTGCAGCATATTCAAATATTCCAGAATTGGTAAGCTTGATTGCATTCAGATCTTATATACAATTGTTTCCCTAATATCTTCGCGAAAATATCGGTTAGTTAAGCTGTTTCCGATAACCCATATGGTCAATAGCAAATGTGTGCTTAATTAGTTGAAATTATCCTGTTTAGTCATGTAGTCCAAATGTATTTATCTGCGATGTGATTTAGCGATATTGATGGGCCCTTTCCTTCGCAGGAAGCCTAAAAATACTTTGCAGCCCTCTGATCACGAAAATAGTGTATCTTACGATAGCTCTGCATTTCAAAAAAATGAGCTTTACAAAAGAGGCGTGAGCCAGATGGCTAACGATAAGTTAGAAGATGCTATTCGTAATTTTGATTTGGCATTGCGAATAGATTCTCAATTTGTAGATGCATGGATAAAGAAGGGTTATGCCCATTTCCACTTGGAACAATATTCATCTTCGATTCAATCTTATGATAAAGCTCTTGAAGTGGATCTCACCAATCCGGAGGCATGGAATCTGAAAGGACTTTCATACTATAAGATGAAAAATTATGAAAAGGCGATAGAAGCGTGTGAAAAAGCAATTGATTTTGATCCGACTGATTCCATGTCTTGGTATAATGAGGCCTGTTTTTTGATATTAAGTGGAAGAATTGAGGACGGGTTGGAGGCGCTGAAGCGTTCCATTGAAATTGATATCACTTATGCCAAAAAGGCGGTTAGTGATAGAGATCTACAAAATGCGAGGAACGAAGATGGATTTAGACGTATAATAGAGGTTGTAGTATTAGAATCCATAAGGCAGGGTCATGATCACGTAGGTAAGATAGTGTGGACAACGAGTATGGATAGGGAGGAGATTCAAGATGCTATGAATAGACTTGTTACAAAGGGTTTGGTGGTGAGGAAAGAGAGAACATATCCATTCAGAGGCAAAGAAGAATATTATGAGCTGACAAAGGAGATCGCTGAAAAGGTTGGTTACACAAAAAAAGTGGGTTTCTTAAGGAAAAATCAACAGATGCTAGCCCCCATAGAACAACTGCATGATATCAGTATGATACTATCGAAAGCTAGGGAAGCGATTGAAAAAGGGGATTTGAAGCTAACGATGGAAAGCTTTGAGCAGCTGATTAATCCCGCAATACATGGAAATATAATTGTTGAACAGTTCTTTGATGAACATAGAGACCTTAGGCTTTTCATGATACGTCTAAGAGACAAGGGACAGGACTATTTGAATTCTCATAAAGCTAACCTATTGGATTTAGTCAACAGGATGGATATTAAAGTAAGAAATGGGACTATTTCCAAAAATACAGAAGATCTTTAGGATGAATACACAAATGAACCAGAGCGTCTTTGATTGTTCAGCATCGATGATAGAATTTAAAATAGCGTCTCAGTTAGTTCCCAAGCGTAAATTTAATAATGTATTTATAATATTTCTATTTGATTCTTCACATGACAAAAATATTTAGTGAAGTAGGGGAAAAGGAGATTACTAGGACTATCGTGGCAATGTTTGGTGAAACGATGGCAGATTATGCTGATTCAGATGTAATCGTAATCGGTGCGGGCCCGTCTGGTTTAATGGCCGGAAGAGAGCTGGCCAAGTCGGGCGTAAAATGTCTTATAGTAGAACAGAATAATTATTTGGGCGGCGGTTATTGGGTAGGAGGTTATATGATGAATCCTGTGACGGTCCGCGCTCCTGCACAAAAGATATGGGATGAACTTGGAGTTCCATATAGAAAAATCACAGAAGGATTGTATGCAACCTGGGGGCCTCATGCCTGTTCCAAGCTTATTGCTGCAGCATGCGATGCTGGCGTTAGGTTTCTGCAATTATCAAAGTTTGATGACTTGGTTTTAAAGGATGGACGAGTATCAGGAGTTGTAATTAATTGGATGCCTGTCTCTGCATTGCCTCGAAACGTGACGTGTGTAGATCCGATAGCATTGGAAAGTAAAATTGTGATAGATGCCTCGGGACACGATTCTGTTGCAGTTAAACGATTGATGGATCGTGGTTACATCAAATGGAAGGGTATGGAACCAATGTGGGTAAATGGAGGCGAGGATCTAGTAGTAGAAAGAACAGGAGAGGTATTTCCGGGACTTATCGCATCTGGTATGTCAGTCACCGAAACTCATGGACTAGCTCGTATGGGACCAACTTTCGGTTCCATGCTGCTCTCTGGCAAGAAAGCCGCACAAGTTGCAGCTGATAAACTGCAGGAAATTCAGACTAAACCAGAATTAGAAGTAAGTCCATCTGGGTTGTAGGTCATTCTTCCCTATTTTCTCGAATCTTCATAAATTTCTGTATACGAAGCCTCATCTTTATGTGTACAAATCTAAGGTTGCTCAGATAATCATTAATAATATGAGTGCAGCTGAGTTCAATATTTCAGTTCTCTACCAATTGTGAGTTCCAAGAATTTTATATATGTCCAGACGAGGTGTAAATGCCAAAATATGTCAATTCCGAACGAATTAATAACAGGATCATGGATCCTTACTCCTCATAACGTTATGTCTGAGTCTAATGAAGCACACGATGCAAATAGTAACGAGCAAGTGAAGATATATGACGTTATAATAATCGGATCAGGCCCCGCCGGATATACGGCGGCGATTTACACTTCTCGCGCAAAGCTCAGTACGCTTCTAATTTCTGGGTCACTTCCAGGTGGTCAATTGATGACTACTAGCGAAGTTGAAAATTATCCAGGGTTTCCAAATGGCATATTCGGTCCCGAGTTGATGATGAATATGCGACAGCAGGCTGAAAGATTTGGGGCAAACTTTCTTGACGACGAAGTTACGAAAGTGGATTTTAGAACCAGTCCGTTAAAGATAGAGACACATTCCCAGCTGTTCAGAGGTGAAGCAATCCTAGTTTGCACAGGTGCTTCTCCTAGAAAGCTGGGTATAACGGCGGAACAGCAATTTGCAGGAAGGGGAGTATCTTACTGCGCGACCTGCGATGGACCTTTTTTTAAGGGTGAAGATATCGTGGTGGTCGGAGGTGGTGACACTGCAATAGAAGAAGCAACTTTTTTGACAAAATTTGGCAAGTCTGTCAAGATCGTGCATAGAAAACAATCATTACGAGCGAGCAAGATACTTCAGGAGAAGGCATTTGAGAATCCGAAAATCGATTTTCTTTGGAATCACGTGATTGCAGATATTATCGGTGATAAGAAAATCAAAAGCGTGGTAGCAAGAAATATTGTGACTGGTAAGGAACAGACTATTCCTGCTGGTGGCCTGTTTGTGGCGATCGGACATGAACCAAATACTGAAATCTTTAGAGGACAACTTGAATTAGATGACAAAGGTTACATAATTTTGAAGGATCACACATTAACCAGCGTAGATGGTGTGTTTGCAGCAGGCGATGTTCATGACTATAGATACAGACAAGCTATAACTGCCGGAGGGTTCGGATGCATGGCAGCTCTTGATATCGAAAAATGGCTAACTGAAAAGAGACATTTAGCAAAGATGAATTTGCTTACAGAAAAAGAAAGATAACTTCTAGTTATAGGAATAAGGGCACTCTGTTTCTGGGAGATATTCGTTAACTCGTAGAAGTCGGTCATATTCAGCGTGATCAAATATGCGTTGTCCGGCGTAGAGACTTTTGAATTTTCTACCATCATCTGCAAATATGCCAACCAACACGCCATGATCTATAGTCTTTGCCACATCCAGCATTGAAGCCATAACTGCACCAGAGGAGGGTCCAACGAGTAAGTTCTCACGGGATGCTAATTCTTTTACCATGCGGAAAGACTCTTCGTTAGTTGCAGTGAACCACGTGTCTACAACGTGTTGACGACGTGTAAAGAGATCTGGCATGGCAGATTCCTCAAAATTCCTAAGCCCTTGAAGTAAATGATTTTTTTGGGCTTGCACTGCAATAATTTTGACATTACTATTTTGTTCTTTCAGATATGTGGAAGTCCCAGTAATTGTACCTCCAGTTCCACATCCTGTAAAAAAATGAGTTAAATTCCCTGCCATTTGCTTCCAAATTTCCGGTCCTGTGCTTTCATAATGTGCCATAAAGTTTGCATCATTCTCATACTGGTTAGGCATATAGTATAGGTCAGGTCTAGGCTTTGAGATCGCCGTTGCTAAAGCAATGCTTTGATCCGTACCTGCTCCGACTCTAGGACATAAATCATCCGAAGTCTCGTGTATTGTTGCACCTAATTTTCTCAATATATTCTTGGTTTCCTCACTTACTTTCTCAGGTATCACTATCTCAACTCGATATCCCAATGTGCTGGCTATCCCGGTCAATGCGATCCCCGTATTTCCTGAAGAAGGTTCAATAATTATGCTCTTGTCTTTTTTCAAAAGACCCTTCTTTTCTGCATGCTTAATCATCCAATAGGCTGCTCGATCCTTTACGGAACCATAAGGATTATACCATTCCAATTTCGCGTAAAATCTTACATTTTTGGACGAAAATGATTTTAATTCTATAGTCGGCGTATTGCCGATTCGTTCAATCAGATTGGAACTTGTCAGAGCAGTCATTGCTTACTTTGCCTTCTTTATTACGAACTCAAGATCGTTATCTGCTTTTTTAACCGACACAAGTTCATGACCGTTTCTATTAACCCATCTCGAAATATCTTCTTCTGAAGCTGGATCATCTGCTACTATTTTAATTCTTTCACCGATACGTAATTTTTCTAATTCTAATTTAGTTCTAAATACCGGCTCTGGACAAAAGAGACCGCGTACATCTATAGTCTTATTGGGATTCTCATCATTAGCATTGTTCATGTTAAATTAATGCTAATAACAATTTCAATATATTAAAGTTTTAGAAGCTTCCTTAGGATAGCGATCTTTCATCTCAATGCCTAAAGAGGTCCATCTTTTTATTTCGAATCAGGTTTGATGTACTAGAGGTTTTTGACTTCTTATAGGCATACCCTCTTATGATGACAGCTGGAACCCTATTCGTTTTTCCCATCGCCAACTCCGCTGCTGAAGCTATTTCATCTGCAACCGCTATTTCCGTTACCCTCAATTTCCTACCGAACATGTCTAACTTGCCTACATAGCTCTCTATAGCTTCAATTCCTGCCAATCCTATTGCTACATTTGTTTGGCCAAGTCTAAATGGTCTTCCGAATGTATCGCTAATGACCACGGCGATCTCCTTTCCGCATTTGGTCTTTATACACTCTCTTAGCAGTGCAGCAGATCTGTCAGGATTGTCTGGAAGCAACAAGGCGATATCATCTATGAGATCGACATTACTCTGATCAATTCCTGCGTTTGCACAGATAAATCCCAATTTTGTCTCGACTATTATAATTCCTCCAGATTGTTTGACTATTTCATTGGATTCTCTCCGAATTAGCTCTATTAATCTGGGATCTTTACAACTGGAAAGTGCCAACTTTTTTGATTCCGCAGATGGCTCGATATTACTTAGATTTACAAACTTATTTTCAGACTTTGATACAATCTTATGGGCAATAACTA
>DATBGR010000564.1:0-5160 GCA_036557905.1 Nitrososphaeraceae archaeon
TGATACCAAAATAAGGAACTCCAAAAAAGGTCCCGTCTAATGATGTTAATAGACCTCGATATTGTTATCGCTTAGCTAATAGATACCGAAATGAATATGTACGAGCTGCTCGCATTTGAATTGTTTAGAATGGTCAATAGAAATGAGATTAGATATAGTGGGTTTGTAGGATGTTTTAAACTATTTCTTGACAAATACCAATTGGTAAATGATTAGTTATGCCAGAAGTGTTTCCCCTAAAAAGAGACTTTAACTCACTATCGATTTTAGATCTACTTGAAGCTCGTGAACAGTATCATGTCCATCTTACCAATAAGGAGAATGTTGTAGCGACTGCCATCGGACGGTACAGGGTACGAAATACTTCAGATAAAGACACACCTAGGACAGCAAGCGATACTAGATATGTCCAAGATAGCGAGCCAAAGACGTTGCAGAATACTTCGGTAGTAAATTGGTCTTGGCCCTGTATTCTTATTTTTGTAAATCAATGGTTGACTATTGATCAAATGAAGGATCGGCCCGACCACGCTGTGCCGCGTTTTCTGTACTTGGCCGATGGAAGGATGGTCCCAACATGCGTACTACTTGCAACAAGGAAGCAAGAGGCCCCGCCCCCATTAACCAGACTGAATTTCCCCAATGAGCTTGTTGGAGGAGGCTTTCCTATCGTGACCGACGTTCAAGGACAACAACATATCTCTTCAATCGGTTGCTTGGTAACCGATGGTGACTCTATTTATGCGCTTACCAACAAACATGTTACTGGGGAAGTGATTAATGGTATTCCTCGAGATGTCTTTACTTTTGTTAACGGTAAACGTCAGAAAATTGGTCATACACATTATAGACAATTAGGCAAGAAGCCCTTTACAGACATATACAAAATTTGGTCAGGAAGTCGATCCTATTCCACACTTGATGCAGGTCTAATTCATATAGAAGACATTAATTACTGGACGGCGCAAGTTTATGGTATCGGTGAAATTGGCGACATTGTGGATCTACATACTGGTAACATTTCATTAGATCTTATAGGTGTCCCTGTTAGGGCGTTTGGTTGTGCGTCGGGTGAAATGGTTGGTGAAATTCAGGCATTATTCTATCGGTACAAATCCGTAGGTGGATTTGATTACGTCAGTGATGTTCTTATCGGTCCACGTGAAGATGCACCGCCACTTAAGACACAACCAGGGGATTCTGGAACAATTTGGTTCTATAGTCAGACGCGTTCAACAGGAAATCGCTACAACATAAAGGACTCAGTAAACGTTTTGCGTCCTCTTGCCCTTCAGTGGGGCGGACACAAATTTATTGATAGTTCAGGAGCAGAAGGTGATTCTAGCTATGCATTAGCAACATTTTTGAGTACAATTTGCCATGAACTAGACGTTGACATATATCCCAGTTGGAATATAGGTTTGAGCCAGTATTGGGGTAAGCTAGGACACTATAAAATTGCTGCAAAAGCATCGGAATTCATTTCAAATCTCAAACTTAACCTACTTATGAAGAACAATCTTGACGCAATATCTTTTGATGATAAGAGGTTAACAAATGGAGAACTGAGGAGAATTGACTCGGATCAGTTTGTACCCCTTGCAGATGTGCCGGATTTGGTATGGCGAACTTCAAGAAAGAAGGACGAGGCAAACCATTATGCTAATATGGACGAGGAGGGGAAAGGGGATTTTCAGGGAAAAACTTTGTTTAAGCTTACAAGGAACCCAAAAAATGTAAGCATTGCTGTTTGGAATCGATTTCACGATAGTATCAATACAAATTATAGGAGAGGCGCACTTCCTTTCAGAGTCGCTCAGATATATAATGAGATGGTTAAATTTCTTCGGCGAAGAGATATAACTAGCTTTTTGTGTGCAGCCGGAATAGTTGCACATTATATTGGTGATGCTAGCCAACCATTTCATGCGTCCTATCTGCACCATGGTCGAAATAAAGAAGAAGCTAGAGTTCATTCTTACTATGAGACACAAATGTTAGATCGATATGCCACAGAAGTAATGGTAGGTGTTAATGCAAAGCTGAAGAGATCATCTAAACCAGTTTTTAAATTGAGGGGTGGTCTGCAAGCGGCAATCTCTGTTATTAATCTTATGAGAAGTACCGCAAAAAAATTGCCTCCACTTGATATAATTACAGCTTATAATGACTCAGACAAGAATGGTCATCGCATGAAAGAATTTTTTGATATAGTGGGTGATAACACCATTTCGTGCATAGCTGACGGCTGTCTTCAAGTAGCATCCATATGGCAAAGCGCTTGGATTGAGGGTAACGGTGACAAGGTTCCTAAGGCTAAACTCGGAGGTATCGATAGAGAAGATTTAAAGAATCTCTACGACAACAAGCAATTTTTAGAATCCTTCAGACTGCAGGACCCAGAGTTTCTGGCGGCCTCGTGAATTAGCAGAAAGAATGCAATTTTGTAAAAATTGTTTAGTTGTAAAATATCTAATGTGTTCTCAAGGAAGAGAAGAATCATAAGAAACTCAAGAGAATACTAATTATCAGTGGCACATTGATATATACTGTATTCTTTGTACAACTGGCGTCACGGTTGACTCAGCTGATTAATTTGGGTTATAAAGATCCAGAAAGCTTCAGGCAGTATTATTTTTGGGCCTAGTTGATTCACGAATTCTTACTATTTATCAATTCTATTTAATAACATAATGTTACCCTCAGTACGTTCTTGTATAAGAATATAATAAGGGGTCGATAGATGTTAAAATTCTCTAGATTAATATCCACTACAGACTCCACCACTTTGTAAAATCCTTAAATGAGTAGCATTATATTAATGAAGGTTCATTGAGTGACACTACATATTACTCAGTGGAGTAACAAGCAGATCTAGATAATTTGTATTTAATAAAATGGTATTTTATATTGATCATTCTAGTTTGCGTTGATATTCGTGAATATTGAAGGATGTAGTTAGATTTACCAATCCTATAAATATCTGTGCGTACCCAAATCCTGGTAGTTATCTTACAAGGTGTACAATCCTTATAACATAACTAAGAATTTAAGTAAGTTTCTCTATCTCTCATTAATATGATATGCAGGCTGTTCTTTACGAGTTTTCATAAGGTAAACAGAGTGAATATGGAGGAGCAAGAATAGTAATGACTCAATCTAGAAAAAATTATCTCAGCAGTATGGTCCATAGCATTATTTCTGGGCAATTGGTATTCCGTCCAGCTCCTCCAGGAGATATAGGTCCTAATGGAAAGCCAGGTTTGATTCTCTCAAAAAGAGAACAAAAAATAGATGCTACAAACGAAGAGGTTGTAATAATAAAGAAATGTATTGCAAATGGACTACCTTCATCAAATATGGTGACAACAGTTACAGAGGATCTAAATGATGCAGTAGAATTTGCCGATGTTCTTAAGGAGTCAGGCAAACATCGTCCTAATAAACTAAGCTGGGCTAAACAACTTGAAAGAGAACATCAGTCGGATGAACTTGCATTGATGGCAATGAGAATAATTGACAGGTCGCTAAAGCCGTTACTTAAAGTAGAACCTCTAGAAGAAATACACTTCTCATACAGCAATAATGCCAGGTTTTGCCTTGCAATTGCTTGGCTGGCTTTGGTGGAGCGTGGCTTGTTCCCATTACCTCCACTTGGATACAAGCGTTTTGAAGAGCGCCAGAGTAATCCGTGTGGCGCAATGCATTTTGTAAGCGCAAGCGATGTTGATGATGGGTACTTTTATACCATCGGAATTGCCTTATCGCCAGAGGCACAAGCCCTTGAAACATTGGATGGAAGCTTTGGCTTGGATGGTGAGTTAATAGTACCAGGACAGGCCGTATCTCCAATTCCACCATTTCTGGCTATGGCTACGCGTCTTTTCGCTGCTTCAATACCTACAAGCTCAAATATTTCAGAAGAAGTTCATTCTATTCCGATGAGAGACTTTCCTCATCCAAGTCACGTACTGGACTTTGAGCCCCGAAGAGGGGGAACACATTATCAAGCCTGTAGACCTACAGATCTTGACGAGGCGATAACGGATTTGAAAATACAGCTTAATCGCTTTCAAAGCACGCAGAGTATCCATAGAGAGAATGGAGATTATCAGAATGGTTTACCTAAAGTTGGAGCTGTCTTTGATGTAACAGGATTAAGCAGAGGTGAAATCGTCTATTGGATAAAAGGGATTCTTAATGATGCAGAGTTAAATCAGAACAAAAGGCTCGTAGCCTTATATCTTAATGTTGAACAAACTCCTTCGGACAGAGTCGGAACAATCAATTCAGTTGTAGATATTGCGGCAGATTTTGGACTAAAATACGTAGCGGTAACTGACGAAGTTGAAGATCCAATGCTTCCTGACCTTCTTGAATATTTGACTCCTGACGAGTTAAATGACGTGGCGGATCACTCTGATGCCAGAGGAGTAATTGTTATTGACGGTCGACCAATCGACCCTGTTTATACCGCATCTACCGCTGCGCAGCGCATTCAGTCAGTATATAGTACTCTATCTGTGGATATCCTAAAAATGGGAATGTGGCTATGCCTTGATGCTATGAACGCCAGGAGGGTGTGGACAAATATTCTCAATAATCCTCACGTTCCAAGGAAGATGCTGTTGATGCCGATAGGAATAGTAGAACCTTGGAACGCATTTGTAGATAACAGAAATCCAGATAAAACATCTAGGCCAATATTGGATCCATTTAAAAAAATACAGTTTATGATTGAGGAAGCAAAACTCTTAAAAATGCCCTCCCTACTGACTGACACCCGCCATAAGGAGAAGTGGGTTCTCTTGGGTATGAAGAGCCCTAGTGATGAAGCGCATGCGCGAGAACGGTTCATTAGAGACCAGGGGCGGAATGGTACGATTCTAGGAAGAACAAACGATAGTGTAATACCGCTCTTAACATGGGAAGAATTTATGGAGTGTGAGCGATTAGCAAGAAAAGAAGGAATACTCCTTGGCCAAGCAGGTTCTATCGAAGGAGAACAAGTTTTCAAAATAATCAGTGAGACAACGTACGACGCAGCTAGAGAAGGTAAGAACCCTGCCACGGCCATATGGACGGCTGAAACTGAACGGGTGTTGCGAACAGGAGCAGTTATTGCAAGTGACCCTCATCAAGAGAGAAGCGCTGCTGTTT
>DATBGR010000565.1:0-5292 GCA_036557905.1 Nitrososphaeraceae archaeon
GGCTTGAAATCTATATTATCATGTCTTGTAGGAGCTCGTCTTATCCTAATTGTACATATGATTTGTTGTAATACGTCTGCTCCAATAGATAATTTCGCATATTTTCTTCTTGCTTCTGTTCTTTCGGTATAATATTGTGAAAAATGAGTTACCTTGAATCCTGTTGAATCGAATCTATTCCTGCAAAGATATGCTTGGTACCACTAATTACAATGAATGAGGAGCTTATCTTTTCTAACAATGCATTATTGATTCTATCTGTAAACTTTTGCAATGTTGTAAAATGAATACATGATAATCCTAAAATGTAACCAAGACTGCCGTTAAGCCGTACAATCACTAAATAAATTACACAGATTTTAGTGCGAATTTTAGTCCATATTGACTATATGCTTATATATTTGATACGCATAATAATATTATTATTTTACAAATAATAAACAAAAATGCAAGCTAGTAGCCGTTGTGATTATAAGAATCATACAGTAATATCGGACCCACAATCTTGTGAGATGACCTGCAATAGTTGTGGTATTGTACTTGATAGTATTGAAAACACTGCCAAGGTTGAATGGAATGATAAATATTATTATTCTGCATTAAATAGTAGACAAAAAGATTATGAAATGAGAATAGGGGGTCCTACTTCTCTAGCAAGACACGATATGGGACTTGCTACTGTAATTGGTAAAGCAGATAGAGATGCATATGGTAACATGCTAGATTCGCAAATGTGCGCCAGAATAAATAGACTAAGGACATGGGATCTTAGAAGTCAGTCTTCACATAGTACTGATAGAAATCTTCGAATTGCATTCACGATGTTAGAAAAGCTAAAAGATACACTTGGACTATCAGATGCAGTAGTAGAAAAGACTGCATATATTTATAGAAAAGCTCAGCGAAGAGGAATGGTACGTGGCAGAACTATACATGCAATCCTTGCAGCTGCAACATATATTACCTGCAGAGAAATGGGAATTTCAAGAACATTAAAGGATATATCTAAAGATAATAATATTCACCAGAATCAGATAGCAAGAGCATATAGGTTATTAATTATAGAGCTTGATCTCAAAATTCCATTAATTGACCCAGCAAAATGCATATCTAAAATTGCAAATAAAGTGGGTTTGAAAGAAACTACAAAGCGTAGAGCATTAAGCATGATGCATGAAGTAACCAAAAATGAGATATCAGCAGGAAAGGATCCTATGGGTCTTGCGGCTGCAGTATTATACTTAACAAGTGCTACTGCTGGAAATGAATCAATTAGTCAAAAAAGTGTGGCATCTGCGGCAGGAGTGACAGAAGTAACTATAAGAAATAGAGTCAAAGATCTTAGATCAAAGCTACAAGTTCTAAACTAGAAGAGTAACAACTTGAGTTTTAGTTTAACTTCAACACAAATCATTCTTTCTGGATCCTTTGTTTTGATGCTCTATATATCTGTGTTATTTATCGCTATTAGTGGAGTCAGTAGTCCTATATGGCAACTGATAAACTGTTAAAAAACAAAATACAAAATAAGAATTAATAAATAAATACCATTAACTAACGGACTAACCTTTTATTACACCTAATGGCGTCAATCTTGCTACCTTTGTAGCTATTCCCAGATTATGAGAAATATCAGCTACTATATCTACATCCTTGTATGCGTCTGGTGTTTCTTCCACTACGCCTTCTCTCGTAAGAGCCTTGACATATACACCTCTTGATTCCAACAGCTTCTTTACCTTCTCCAAAGTATGAGTTCTCTTTGCAGCAGATCTTGACATTATTCTTCCTGCGCCATGTGCTGCTGATCCAAAGCTCAAATCGAGAGAGTCTTGACCGCCCAAGAGTAGCCAACTTGCTGTTCCCATTGAACCAGGTATTATGACTGGTTGACCCATACTGCGATATTTGGATGGAATTTGTTGCATTCCTGCCGGAAATGCTCTAGTAGCTCCCTTTCTATGAATAACCAAATCCCTCATTCCTTCACTGTCCACTTTATGACGTTCAACTTTTGCGATATTATGTGCAACATCATAGACGAGTTTCATATCCAGCTGTTGCTCATTCATCGTAAATACTCTTTCAAATGCTTTTCTTGTCCAATGCATTATCATCTGACGATTGGACCATGCAAAATTTAAAGCACAATTCATCGCCTTAATGTAATCATCTCCTTCCTGCGAATTGTATGGAATACAAGCAAGTTCTCTATCTTGCAATTTTATATTGTATCTTCTCAGCGCCACCTCTGATACACGCAAATAATCGCTGCACACTTGATGACCAAAGCCCCTAGAACCGCAGTGTATTAACACCGTTATTTGCCCTTTTTCTGTTATTCCCATAGTTTTTGCAGCGTTCCTGTTGTAAATTTCATCAACTTTCTGTACCTCAAGGAAGTGATTGCCAGAGCCGAGGCTTCCCAACTGCACCATACCTCTTCTTTTGGAAGTGTCTGATACTTTATTATAATCTGCGTTTTTAATGCAGCCATTTTCTTCGCATACCTCTGCATCCTGATCCAAACCATAGCCTTTGTTAATAGACCATTTTATACCCTCCACCAAAATTTCGTCAAGTTCTGATTTGGTTAACTTAATCCTGCCTTGGCTTCCTAAACCTGATGGAATAGATATAAATAGCTCATTTACCAATTGATTAATTCCTTTAGCTTTAATGTCTTTTTCTGTTAAACTAGTACGAATTAATCTCACTCCACAATTAATATCATATCCTACCCCCCTGGGCTGATGACTCCTCCTTCAATCAGATCCGTAGCAGCTACTCCACCAACAGGAAATCCATAACCCTCATGTCCGTCAGGAAGCACTACAACGTGTTTTGTAACTCCTGGAAGTGTAGACACATTAATGGCTTGCTGTATGGTACGATCAGAAATCATATTTGATATCAATGACTCGTTAGCATAAATTTTCACTGGAACATTCATTCCAATATTCGTATCTCTGTCTATTAGGAACTTAAATTCGCTGATTTCATGGATTGAATAATTATATCTGCCTCTAGTAAAAAAATGTGTCATTTGTACGAGGACCGTTGCTAATGTTACCATCCGTATCAATAGCAGAGGTTATTTTTGGCATAACAATCAGTTTATCTTATTTATTACAATCTATATTACTGGTAAATATGTTGACAAGCAAAGCCCGCAACATAGTCGTCAATGACAACACTAATAGTAATGGCTGACATAGAAAAGATCATATATGCTATTTATCTCTATATTTAGTCATTATTTCTATTACCTTCTCATCGCTAACCTGCAAAAAATCTTGATAAAATGCTCCAACTGATGCGAATAATCGAGGTGCGTATAAAACAACCACTGTGTCTATTTGCTGCTGTAGTTTCTCAATAGTATCTCTGGGTGCGACGGGCACAGCTAGTATGAGATCCCTGGGATTTTGTCTTTTTAGCCAATTTATGCAAGCAAATACTGTTGCACCTGTAGCTATACCATCATCAACTAAAATTATGGTTTTACCATCTATTTCATAGCGGTTACTCGTATTCGCCCCTCTAAAGAGTATAAGACGGCGTTCTATTTCCTTTTTCTGTATAGATATCTGGTGGTTAATATACTCTTTAGATATTCCCAGCAGTTGAATTATGTCCACATTGGGGAAAAACGTACCATCGTGCATAATGGCACCAATTGCAAGTTCTGGGTTGTAGGGAGCGCCAATTTTCTTTGAAACTATGATATCTAGCTTAACATTCAGAGCTGACGAAATAATATCTCTAGTTATTACACCACCTCTAGGGATAGCGAGTGTTAGAAGTTGTTGTCTGCGCTCTTGACTATCCACTCCATCTTCAAATATCTTATTGATTGACCCTTTTAATTTTTCTGCAAGCAACTTGGCTGCATGTGTTCTATCTACGAATAAAGCATGATTATCAATGCTATAATTACTGTTATCTTCTTCTGAAATTGTTGACACGGTAATGATATATAATTATTCATGTTATTAGAACGCCAGGTTTGCAGTGCAATGCACAACAGCAGACAGTATTCTATATAAAGCGATAGATTGTAATCTCCTGCCTTAACAATGATGTTTATCGAGTCTTGTATAAACAACGATCTGACACTATTATAATTCTAGTAGCATGGTGTTTAAGATAGGCCAATAAAAGGTCAGTAGAAAATTGCCATTATCAATAGTCATTATATTTCGCATGTCCATACAAAATGGTTTATATAAATAATGCAAATATATTTTATTTTTAATATATTGAATGTCTATCCTGAACTTCTGTACTCAAAAATTCCGTCCTTGTATTTCTTTGAAATGCTTCATATATGCTCTACACATAGATATTCCCCAAAATAACATCGTGGATTCTCTCGTTCTATATTTTGTATTCAACTACGACTTATCGAGCTATTTACCAGGGCGAATTAAGTTAACGCACGCTCCACCCGCCATCTACAACTATTGAAGCTCCCGTTACATAGTCAGACTCATCACTAGCAAGATATAGTGCAGCATTAGCAATATCAATTGGGTTGCCTATTTTACCAGCAGGAATAGACATTAGGGTTTGTTTTAATATTACTTCGTTCTCTTCAATTATCTTTGTCATACCTGTCTTAATGGCACCTGGACAAATGCAATTGACATTTATTTTCTTTGGGGCAAATTCCAAGGCCAGAGATCTAGTCATTGCAATAATTCCTCCCTTTGATGCACAGTATGCAGACAGATTCTCATAACCTATAATACCGGCTATCGACGCTATGTTTACAATTTTACCTTTACCGCGTTTCTCAAAAATAGGCAACACCTCACGTATTAGCATGAACGGCCCTTTAAGATTGGTATTGATTGTTGCACTCCATTCATCATCAGTTGTTTCAGAAATTGGTTTTTGGTACAGTATGCCTGCATTATTGATTAATATATCGACCGTCCCGAAGGCTTCCAGTGTTTTCGCAACAAAATTTTTGATTGATTCTATATTGGATATATCACATTCAATGAACTGTGCGTTCGTGTTGCTACTTGCAGCATTAGCTGCAGCTTTGCCAGATTTACTATTGATATCACAAAAAACAACCTTGGCGCCCTGCTTAATAAAAAGATGGGCAATTCCCAAACCAATGCCGGAAGCAGCACCTGTCACAATTGCAACCTTGCCGGTTAGTCTCGATGTCATAAGATATCAAATTACTATTTGGGATTTTTATTGCTTGTCCTATGTCCTATGTAGTTTACAAGGTAAACATGACAGAACAAAATATAAGAACAATCATAAAAAGCT
>DATBGR010000566.1:0-2857 GCA_036557905.1 Nitrososphaeraceae archaeon
GATGATTTTAAACCATTATGGGCTCAGAGCGCATGCTCAAGAGGTATATTTATGGGAAATAATGATTATTTCTTCGATACAGGAAAAGGTGACTTTGATAAAAGTGACAATTATTCCCCTTGTAATAGGATAGCTGAAAAATTTGCACCTCAGTGCTATTTTTATCCAGAGCATATGTTCAAAACAATGAATATTACAATTAAAAACAATCTCTCAGCTGCATTTGCCCAATGCGAAAATATATCTCCAGTTAAATTTGTCAAATATTGTGATCAAGCTATTGGCAGGATTCTAGCTTCTACGGCGTATACAAACCCGGCACAGGCAATTGCTGCTTGCTACGATGGAAGTCAGCCAACCTATGCTGATAGCTGTTTGTTGGGTATCCTAAGGTCAGTTCTGAAGCAAAATGAAAAAGCAGACTTTGGTTTGAAGTTCTGCAGTCTTACGAAGCTAGATTTTAAAGCGGCATGTTATGGAATTGTAGGCATATGGATTAAAACATTTTTTAATCCTGCCAAACAAGAATTGGAAAGTGAATGTGCAAAAGCACCTGATACTAATTATGTTGCAAATTGTATAAATGCAAAGCCCGGGACTGGCGCAGGTGTTTCTGTATTTGAACCCGTCTAAATAAGAGGAAGGTGATGATGCAGACGGGCGTTCTCCAGAATACGTCCAGGCATAGGAACTAACCTTCATTTACAAGAATAGACAACTATTTTTCTTATTTTCTTTCTTACTGTAAGTCTCAAACCCGCAATTGCTTATTCACTAACCTGCTATGTTTCAACACAATACTGTATAAGCATCAGAAGCTATTTTTTGGTAGTACCAACTTTAAGGCATATCGATTTCCAGTCAAATAGAACTTGATTCTAGCTTTGACGTCGGTACATATACCTGAGTTTAAATCCGTTATCTTTCCGTCACTAATTAGCTTCACAAAAATTGGAGGAAGCAAGTCCTATCTTTTTTCGACCTAGTAGTGATATGCACTTGCCAATTTATAGATACATGACTAGTCCTCTAATCGAGCTCACGATTATCAAATTGATAGATTCTAAAAGAAAGAACTTGGGACATGTATTCCTTTTTACGTTTACTTTCTACTTTGTGTTTTGTTCTGGGTCACCAGGATGTGAAACAGATTCTCTAACGGTATCGTTACATGAGTGAAGTATTGGAGTATTTTTAGCTTTAAAATGACAGCTATGTGACTGAGAAGTCCTGATCACCGATGAGGTATTTTCTGCTGAAGCAGATTGAGCCATCAAAGCCGACATCATGCCTCCTACTACTAATATCGTAGCAAAGACTCCGAATGAAAGTAAAGCTTTATTTATTGTGTGATTTGTCATGTCACTAACTAATTACAATGATACAGATATTTCTATGTTTGAAATATTTAGTCAGCTATATTCGTATTAATCTATGATAGCAGATTCTTATCATAATCCGGTCATAGCAAATAATACTGTAGTATTCGTAGTGGATAAACGCAGATATGAGAATTATTAATTATTTTTCCGTATTGCACATATTGATAGGGATCAACTTATTCGTTGAATTAAACCTATACTCATCGTATAATATCTGTTAGGATTAATAAATCATCGAATTGTCTTTCCAAATTTACATAAGCTGGTAGCAGAGATATTATTATAATGAAAAAGACAGATGTTGGCCACAATCATGTACATAGCAGATTACTTGAAGAGATGAATGCAAGGCATATTCGAAACGAACTGAAAACTGACACAATTGCACTGCTTGTGTTTGGAGCGTGTGAGAACCATGGGGATCATATGCCGTTTGGTTCAGACTTTATTTTTCCCATGGAATTGGCAAAAAGAGTAGCAACAAAATCCAAAAAAAAGAATATAATTATTCTGCCAGCGATTCCATATGGCGTGAGCTCACATCACAATAAATTTCAAATGACAATGAGTTTAGAATCTCACACACTTGAGATGATTATTGAAGATCTTTTTAGCAGTATAGTTAGAAATGGAATAAAGAGAATTCTTGTAATAAATGGACATGATGGAAATATCGCACCAATCGAGTCTGCTGCAAGGATCATAAAGGATAAGAATTCTGAAGTAGTGATTGCCTGCTTGGAAGCATGGTGGGTTCTAGTAGGAGAAATTACTAATAATTTATTTGAAGTATGGCATGGTCTTGGTCATGGTGGCGAGGCAGAGACTTCCACGATGCTCGCGGTTAGACCTGACTTGGTTGATATGAATAATGCGCCTATTCAAGTGATTCCAAAATTTCCAAGCGACAATGTAAGGATCTATTGGAAATTCGACGAACTAACAAGTACTGGCGTCACTGGAGAACCACGAAAAGCAACTATTCACAAAGGAACTCAAGCGATAAAGGCTCTTGAAAATGTTTTACTTTATTTTATCGATGATATGGATAAAACCAATTGGAAATACGGCCTGTCATTGAAATAAATTTGAGAATGATAGTGTTAGTTGGAAGAGTGCAATCAGTTCAGTTCGTTAGAACGTAGCAATTCATGTTGCCTATTCTGTATGAATAGTATAATCCAAGATTTTATTATTTTTACGACCTTTAAATTTGCACATTGCAAACATATAAAACAGCTTGATCAATTTGCCCTTGTTAATTATTCAAATATCTTTATCTTCTTTAATATTGGTGTTGATATCCTGTTTCGTCATAGTGTTCTGGAACAAATCCGGCGATCTAATTTGGTCTTTATCACGCAGCTTCGAAGGTTATCGCAGATTCCTTCCATTATGCAATGTACGACGTCCTCTTATGCCCATCTCTGACATTCTTCATTCTGGTTTCGATCAGTTGTGCTTCAACCATCAAT
>DATBGR010000567.1:0-8929 GCA_036557905.1 Nitrososphaeraceae archaeon
TAAATTCTGTGCTAAGTGCAGAATGGTATTGACATATGACGCCTACTCTGATACATTAGAGTCAGAGAAACAAAAAGAAGATAAACTAACATTAATGGAAGACAGATTTAACAACATGCAGGGAATGCTAGAAAAATTGATCTCTAGTTTATCAAATATTCAAGACAAAAGTGAGTTTAATTCAATAACACATTCATTACTATCCTCAGGCGTATTGAAAATATCGGCCACCGAGCCGAGATAAGGCAAATACTGCATACTATTAAACAATCTATTAAGACTGAATTTTACCTTCTTTTATATATCGCTCATATACTTCTGCTGGAAGTTTAATTGGATCGAAAATACATGTTTTCCTTGTATCAGGATGATATATTCTAATCCGCTCTAGGCCTATTTTCTCAATTTCATTATCCATTATAATTTTTCCATTTTGAAGTTCATATTTCCTTTCTAGCCATGCCTGAAACGAACGAGAGAATTCTGTTTGATCAGGTATCAATGTCTCAGAGCAGGCATCTCTAATCTTTCTTTCATATTCTTCACAATTAATTCTTTTCTTGTCTAAAACCTCTTCATATTCTTTATTTAAATCGGGATTGACTTTAATCACGCATTCTACTATTGTTTTACGAAACATTAAGAGGAGCGGGATATATAGCAGGAATCTCTTCCAGAAATCCAATACTCTGTCTATCTGATCTCTGATATATTTGTGTGATATTTTTCCATTGTCTCCGTCTAAGTATTTCAACATCTTAACTGCTTTTCCGACAGTAAATACTTGTGCATATCTAACAATCCAGAACCATTCATACCATGTATATCTCCAGTTAGTGTTGTTGAATTGAGCCATATATTCATGATAAACTTTGGCTCCCTCTTGTATCAAAGGCAACATCTCTCCTGGTAAAGTCTGCTCCATATGCTTACTATGATTAATAATCGCTTTCATATACAACCATATAGGCTCATTGGAACTGTAAAGAAAAGGATCTGTAATGTATGATCGTCTGTATTCTCTTATTTTTTTAACAGGGTTCCATTGTAATATTTTGGAAGGTATCTCTTTCTCCACGCCTCTATGGAAGAAGTTAATTACCATTAAAGTTAACATAAAAATATCTTTTTGTATGTCTATTCCCAATACTTCTTTTACATCCCATATCATGTCTGACTTATCTTGTAGTTCGAATTTTCTTAAATTGTCTAGACATTTTTCAGTAAGTTTGTTCAATACAGTTTGAATTAAATCGTGCATTTCATTTTTTTGTTCTGATGTATATGTATTATCGTATAATGATGGATCAGAAATTACCTCCCTAACCTTATCGAGAGTGTATTTGAAATGTTGTAATCTAGTTTTAGATTCTACACTATTTTTCCAGGAATATTCTACTGGCTTTAACAAGTTTAAATTTCTATGATTATATGCTGCGATTCCTCTATCCTCATACCTCCTTCCACTTTTACTATGTTTCTTTTTCTTTTTTCTATTTTTTTCCCATTCTATTGGATATACTATATTCGGTTCACCGTAGAGGCTACCACAATTACCGGGACATGAAAATTCTAAAAGTTTAGCGATATGTGAAGGCATTTTACACTATTTTACCGTTCCGAGTTTCTATATGCAGAATGAGATAAATATATTGCGTCTATGAGTAGCAGAATTTTAGAACAAGTGATCCTTCCTTCAAGGACTGGATTGAAAATACAATGTAAGTGCGGCTATAAATGGATTTATTCTGGAAATAGGAGATACTTCGCTTCTTGTCCCAACTGTCATAGCACTTTGACGCTCAATCCAAAACTACATAAAATAAGGCGTGGGGACATATAATGATAGAAAGGCACAAAGAGTTCAAAATTGTAGGAACGCTGTATTCTTGCATAGATTCTAATTGCTCAGGTTGGATTGTCGATACCCTCACCGGTAAATATTGGATCAAATGTATGGATGCAAGACACGATAATCAACAAGACAAAAGTAAGGCGTCGCGGCCTTACATAGAAGCAGCGACAGGCCAGATCCAAAGATCCAAGTCACAACACCCGATCCAAAGGTGTAATAACTATGGAATATAACGACGAACCTTCTCATAAGTCTTTTCCAGTCCTAGGCATAGACGTAGCTGCTGGTGAGTTATCCAATGAACGAGTGGGGGGATCAAAATCCATACAATCATGCCCGACAGAATTTAGCCCCCCTCCTCAATCATCACCTCCGGATCAGGAACAAGATGTAATATTCTCTACCCAACGAAGCCAGATGGATTACATCACTTGGAAAGGTATTGAAAATAGGACTGGTATAGATAAACGTAATGCATATGAATTAGTCTTAAAAGAACTCTTAGACAATGCTGTAGATTCCTTGGAACTGTCGTCACATAATGATGTTGCCGCTGCACAGCCACAAATTCATGTTAGCATAGAGGAAGAGCCACAGCACAGATTATTTCGTATAGTGGTTCGCAATTCTAATTACAGTGGTAAAGCTGCATTTTCTAAATCAATGCTAGAATCTATTTTTAATTTTGATAGATTCTACAGTAGTAAGCGTAATCAATTCAAAATTAATAAAGGCGCGCTAGGCGATGCTTTCAAAGAAATCTTATGTATACCATATGCTTTGGCTCGGGAGGAAGGAATCGAAGGATGGAGCGAGCCATTGATAATAAGGGATTACAACGCCAATCGAATATTTTCAGTTCATTTAGTTGTAGATAGGATTAATCAAACAATTCAATCAGAAATATATGAAAGTAGTATTGCCAAGACATCTAGTGAAGCTGTTTCAAGAACTACAGAGATAGAACTTACCTTACCGCTCGTTCTCGGTGCAGATAGAAGTTTACTCTTATACTATGTAGTAAAGTATACGGCATTTGTAACTCATGTTAGATGTTCTTGTGAAGACAAAAACACAGGTGTTAGATACGAGTTTCCGCAACTCCAGCCAATCGATCCTAAATGGAAGAACCTAAGTAGCATCTATTACTATGAGCCATCACAGTTTCAAGATTTTATTTTAGGACTGGAAAATAACGACCTGCAAATCGATAGCGTGTTGCATAAAACGTTTAGAGAAGCAAGTAACATGAAGAAGACCAAACTTACACAGATAACTGTAGGCAGGCTAAAGCAATCTCGTAAACTCATGGACGGCTTATATGATGAACTTAGAAGGAGCATGAATCCTCCTGCGCCCAATTCTTTAGCACTACCATTTGACGTTACAAAGAAGGCAAGAGAACGAGCACTCAAATCGAGGATAGAACAAAGCTGGGGACATGTTTTAAATATCAAGTATAAGTCAATATTCGGTTGTTATAAGTTACATGATGGACAATTAACGGTTCCATGCTTCTTTGAAATTGCAGTTTGTAATATTGAAGATTTAGGAAGTAACCTCATGATTACACAGGCTTTGAATTGTTCTGCTACTGCAGCTAAACGAATGGTATTTCAAGGTTGCCAGTTCAATTGGATGACGCAAGGTAGTAATTCAATATATGAATCCTTAGACATACGCGAGATATTCGAACATTTTGGTTATTCTTATAGCAAAGATAAATGTAGAAAACCTAATAGTCTTATACTTGTAAACCTGATGTCACCTAGAATAGACTATCAAAGTTATGGAAAGTCTAGTATAGATTTTGTGCCATTTGCTAATATCATAGCAGAAGCTATTGTTAAGGCTTGTATGGGCGGTAGTGGTCGCTCTGATGGTAGGCCATCTAAGAGAACGATATTGTTGGAAGTCTTGCAGGATAGAAAACAAAGATGGAAAGCAATGGACGAGGTTTCAAGGTTAAGACATTGGTGGACACAGAGTGATGTATTTTACGTAACCCGCAGGTTATTAATCGAGAAATATGGTTACAAAAATGAGGAAATTGATAGAGATTACCTTACTGGCTTAATTAAACCGTTTTGCGAAGATGAATTGCGGATAAAACGTGAACATATAGGAATTATTGCAGCCGATAGAGCTCAACTATATTTTAAAGGTCAATGGATGGATGTTGGCCTCAAAGAAATCGATGAGCTAAGTCTTTATGGGGTAGATATGCTGATTATAGAAAAAGAGGGAATAGCCGAACAATTAGCAATATTTGCTGATCAGAAAGGAATTGCATTACTTAATACAAGAGGATTTCTGACTGATTACGCCGAAATTTTATCTAAGAAATCAGATAAAGAAGGCTGCAATATTGCAATCCTGACTGATTTTGATGCATCTGGTTTGGTCTTGGCAAGCAAAGTTTCTAGAGCCAGTAGGATAGGTATTGACTTTCAGACATTGGCAGATCTTGGACTTAATATTCGAGATGTAGAGGAAGAATACGCTCCTGGAAACCATTTAAAAACTTTACAACATGGTGGAGATCTTGCTGATGCATATCCTGAATTTTGGATTGATTATATTAAGTCTAAACGTGTGGAAATTAACAGCGTCATAACCGCACTAGATGATAATGAAAAATTCTGGACATGGATAACAGAAAAACTACGAGATCAGTTTGATAAGCGAAATTACAACCGTGCTGTAGTTATTCCAGAATATGTGATGCCTAAATGTCTTGAATCTCTTAATAAGAGGATAGAAGAAATTGGAATTGAGATATTTAAGAAGTGGCGCGAAGAATTACAAAAGCTACTCTCTACTGTTGGGCCAGGATTTCTATTTGACAGAACTGATCGGATGTTACTAGAACGAGATAACGATATTATGACTATTGATAATTACGAAGCAACACTAACTGATCATTCAAGACATATTATCGAATCGGATAAAAGGATAAAACCCCTCTTAGACGAAATTGACGCTTTAAATTATGTATTAGAGGAGCAAGAAACCTGCGAGGACAGGCAGAAGGAGAATCTATAGTTTCACATTGAATACCTCAAAAAATATACCATTAGACTCTAGCCAAAATATACCAATAGCGCTATTGGGGCAATGCTTGAGAGATGGCAATGCAAGTAGACGTCGTTATGTTAGGGCAGATGAGATCGAAAATCTAGCCTTTAATAAGTATAAAGAAAATGGCAGAGGTGTTACCAATAATGATTTGCTAGCGAATGGACTTGCTCTAAATAAAAGACAGGCCCAAACGACTCTAAAATATTGCTTTCGAAGAGGGATTTTGTTTACCGCATCACATTGTAGACCACAACAATACTATCCTTCATGTTTAAGATCAGAGATACTCGAGGCTAAAATGTCAAAGAATATACCAATAAACCCCACAGGGGTTGGCTACTATTATGATCAATTTCATTCTTCTTCACCACCAGATCAGAATTATACTGAATCAGTCATCATCCAGACCTTGCAGGGATATGTCCTGCCAATGCTTCCCAAAGCCCCACTTTTCATCCATAACATGCACTTTAAACTAAAAATCAGTCCTGACTGCTATCACGAGTTGAATCTTTCCACATGGAAGAGAAATCACGGCAAACATTATCCAGACATGATAGGCAAGGTTAGGGTAGACTATGTCCTTTATGCAAATGGGACAGTTGATGTCTATACTCAAAGCAGTCAAAATCCGCATAGGCTGGAGACTGAAACTGATCGTAGTAGACTGCTTGCATTCTTTGGACAACTAAGAGATAGACTGGTTACCTTTCTCATGGACAAGCACGAACGGCTAGTGCCTGATATAATGAATTGGGAATTGACCGAGTGTGATATAAACAAAGACATCAAGGTTAGCGATTTGCTTCTCTTATGCGGTATAAAGATCCAGGTCAAGCATTTCGATCGGCTATTTTCTATTTACATAAAATCAATGGGAATGGATACAGTTTGTAGGGTGGAGGAGCGAAAAAGTATGAAGCAAGTGCCTGCTATTGAATTTATTGACAACGTTTTTAATCCCTCTGAAAGGATTGAAAAACTAAACGATTTACTGACAAAGTTAGAACAATTTTCCCCTAAAATCGAACAACTCCTTAAGCTCATTGAAACTTTGGGTTATCATCATGATGCGTTTCCAATTTACCTAAGGCAAGAAATCAACACTCATCAAGATGGCCACTAAGGCAAGCCTTCCCGAGGCGTGGTTGATAATTACTATTCCTTACTGGAAAGTAAGCCAAGTTGCCTGAATAACAAGATAGGAGGTGAAAATAAAAACATGGTTGAAGAGGAATCTGTGAAAAATAACATAAGTGAAATAGAAAAAATATTAAATGCTAGCAGTCATCAATACGTAACTATATCAGCAGGAGGCAAAAGCATCCTACAATTCTTACCCGAAAAGGGCATTAGCGAAGTACTAAAACCATATGGCGACCAACGAGTGAAGAAGATTCGCTTTATCGTAATTGAGCCAAGCAGCGGTAGCAATTCAGAAAGGTTCTTTGATATAGGAAAACGCTCAGCGCGGCTGATGATAGAAAAGATCAAAGCAGGACATAGGACTATGAAAGTCGAAAGAATCGGCGCAGGCAAAGACACACTATATATTCCTACAGAAATCGCAGAGGCTGAGTAGTTAGTAATTACTATCCCTAATTTTTATTCATATAAAATAGCTGTAGGACTAGTTGAATATCAATAGTTAAATATATAATTAATCATTTTTTATGACTTTGATTGTTGAACATTGAATAGAATCAACTCAAATTCAGAAGAATCAATACATTCTAACTAATTAAAATGATATGAAGGGTGGGTTCCTCTCAATGATATGAGGCTAATGTATGACTTGGCACTGTATGATGTGAAGCTGAGACACAGGGTGTAGAGAAGTTTTATCTATTTAATTCAAAGAGATTGAAATATGGCTACAGCATCGATTAGAGTATTTGTATTTAATGAAAAAGAGGTTCTAGAAGAAGGGCTGAAAAAAGGGCAGGATTTTTGGAATCAAAATACAAATAAATTATTGGATGATATAATTAGTGACGGAGAAAACATACTCAATAGAAGGAAGGAGATAGTCGGATTTGGAACCATATGTGCAGAGGGGCAATTTGTAGATCTTCTAGATGAGGCGCTAAGATCATACCAACTGGGTTTTTACTACGCAACAATTGCGTTATGCGGAATGACAGTAGAACGAATATGCTATGATTTAATTGATTTTTCAAATATCCTTGTGAATGATACTGAACTACAGCGACCAGCAAAACAGGAATTATATAATATCCCACTAAGACATCTTATAGATTTTCTCAATAAAATCCATATTATAGACGAAGCAAGCAAAGTTCTTCTGTTCAAGATTAATGACAGACGTAATTCATATGTCCATCCAAAAATGGATCGTAGGGTGCAGGATGACGCTTTCGAGACAATCAACCTATTATGTAGGGCGATTAAAGCTATTTTCAAGAATTTGGTTTTCACAACTAACAGTTCAGGGACGATATCGATGAAAGTGATAAGTAGAATCTCAGGTTAGGTTTTTGGAAATGCTTTAGCATCGCAGATAAAAGTTAGTCTAAGTCGAGCTGCAACGACTGCAGAAAACGACTCCACACTCGCGCAGGTAGAGTGGGAGAATACATTATCGAAGGCCTCTATACCTGTGCAAGAAATAATGAATGAATACCAACGGTAGAAAAGTGGTAATGGATATCTAGTTAGCAGGGAGCATATTATGGAATACGCCATTGAAACTTAGACTAAATCTTTGAACAGATCGTGAATGACCCTGCCTCCAGGAAGTTGGGCGATCAAATCTCTTGGGTTGTTCAGATCTAGTCTAATTCCTTTCTTCCCCAATGCCACGTTTAGAAATCCTTCAGGCAACAGTTGAAAAATCAAGTCGGTATTGCTAATCTCGATCCGCTTTGTCAAATTCGAAAGACTATCATTTTCATATGTTCTAAAAGCACGCTTTATACTAAGTCCGTCAATTTCAAATTCCTTATATGGAAATAACCGCCTGAAATGAGAAGGTGGAAAGTAGGGATGCGTCAAAACTGAGTTGTAGTAGTCTATATATCTAGGATTTTCTAAATAATTCCTTACATAGGGAGTATTGAAAAAATTCCTAAGCATAGGCTCGGTCTTTAGCACCATCGTTGTGCCTACTGCTTCGTCATTGTTAACATCTATTTCTCTAAAAAAGGAATCCCTTTTTGCAATAATATCCTCAATTAAACCACTTCGATTGAACGACAATTTGTGTTCAATCCTTTGATTTAGACAAGATATCGGAAGGTTCATTTTCACATGTGACTGTCCAGATGCATGAAATGACATGTGAAGACCTGAGTTAACCCATGGCGGAGTTCTGGGAATGGGGGGAATTACGTATATTTCGTTATGCTTCGTCGTGCTTAACGTAAATAGTTTATCGATTGGGTCAAGATTCGTCACTTTAAATTTAAATCTGAATCTGGACATGAGTTTAAAATTAAGTCGACTTAATTGATATTTGTATTTGTCGTAATTGCTTCATAGTGTTAGAATTAGTTTTCATCAGAACCAATGCACCTAAAAGTCATTAGACATGCGCTAACTTTCATTTAGTCAATATGTAAAATGCGGTATGTATGTAGCCGCCATGGCACAAAAACCGTCGTCGACCACGTTACGTTCGGTTTAACCTTTTGTTATGTCCATTATTCCTGACAGTTATCACTGAATCATTTGACATTTCCAGGAATCGCTAGCCCATATGCTTACCATACCTTACTAACGTATAATCGGTTATGCAATAAACTTATCAGTCTACGAATAATTATATGCTATCATTCGCAATAATAGAATACAAATCCAACAAAGACGTGAGAATCTTTGGACTCTCTTAACAAGAGGTATGAAGCGCTATGAGGCTGCTAAAGTGCTGTGCGTTGATCCTTCTACAGTTTCAAGGGACATTGCCTATCTGGCTGCACAATCTCAGAATTATTTGAATGATCTGGCAAAATCTACCTTACCTTTTATGTATCG
>DATBGR010000568.1:0-3093 GCA_036557905.1 Nitrososphaeraceae archaeon
CGATTTCATATGGTATTATACTATCGAGGAGGAGTATGAGAGGTGAGAGGTAGGTAAATGGCAAAGGTCACGATATTATTAGAAACAAAGACAAGAGACGAGCTTAAAGCTCTCGGTAGGAAAGGCCAGACATATGACCAGATCCTACTTGAACTGATAAGTGAACACCATCATCAGCAGCACCACCATCAACTAAAGCAAATGGAGAATGCGGGTTTGGTATGTCTGTAGTAAGCAAGATTTTGACTATTGGAGGAGCAGCGATAATGATGGTAGGAGTATCGCTGGGAGCAGCAGAAGGTAGCCCTGGCCTTCTAGCTATATGTCTAGGGTGCCTGTTGTTTGTTCTAGGCGTCTTCAAGGATATCAAGAGCGTGCAACAAGTCCCAGTTTTTGTGGGTTGGTGGAAGCGTCCTGTTCCAGTAGGAGAAGGTGAGTGAAAAAGCCGTGATGGACGGAGACCTACCAATGACAGTAGTGGATGTAACGACAAGGATTCTAATCCTGCAAGTGGCAGCGATAATGACAGCACTGTTTGCGGCACTAACAACGGTACTAGTCGTCAAAGACAAGCGATTGAAGATAAACAAGTGGGTGTACACTTTCTTCAATTTTTAGTCTGCTTAATGATTCGCAAAAAATCATTGGCCATAGGGTTTCCATAGAAACACGATAGCGCGAGAACCGTTTAAAAAACGAGTCTATATGCCTCCCTCTATCCACACTTCCGTATTCTATAGAAATCAATACTTTTAAAATATCATAATTGCAAAAGCAAAAAGAATTGACGGTCAACATTATTATTAAGAAAATGATTTAAATAAATTTAAAAAGAAGCAGAAACAAGTCGACCCCAGATAAGCACAATATGCAGATTATGGAAGATAACCTGACAGAAGTAAAAGCTCCCAATTCGTGTTAGCAATGATTCTAGACTAACAATTGAGAATTAGACAAACAGACCGACAAATGAAGTTAGGATAGCATACGATAGGTTAACAGTAACGGCTACGGCTACAATCCATTTATGCTGGTACTACTATGGCTAGCTGCCATAGCACTTGCTTGGTAGAGGCTAGAGCTGCAAGCGCTACAGCAGCCAACCATTTATTTATTTCCAATAACAAGTGACTTTAGTTCTTCGTGTACTCTGTCCTACTTTGGAATTAAGTGCAGCGGGGGTGATCTCTTCTATCATTCCGCAGACTATAATGGGAGCACTCTGTTTCGCTAAATGAAAGAATGAAAGTTTTTGTTATTCTCATGTTATACCAGTTACCTTTTATGACTCGAATCAACAATTAATGTATCTGTCAATCCATTTACAAGAGAGATAAACAAAAACAGAGCTCACGTAGTGATCTTGTCTATTAAAAAACATTTTCACAAGTGATATTAAATTGTGAATTCAAGATTCAAGATTCATGTAATGGAATAGAGTAGAAAATTAAACGATAAGGTTAGAAGTCAATTAGATACAAAATAGTAATTGAGGTATACATTAGACAGTGAAAGCCAAGAACGTGATACTAAAACCTATAGGATATATCGAAACCGACTTTGGCGAAGAGGAGATCAAAAAGCAACTTGAGACAACACTATCAACTCTAATTATAAATCCTAAACTTGTTTCGGCCCTAGATGGAATAGAGTCGTACTCACATCTGATGATAGTATATTTTATGCACAAAATAACAGCTACCATAGAACTTAAAATTCACCCCAGAAGAAGAAAGAATATCAAGAAAGTTGGCTTATTTGCAACAAGAACACCAAATCGTCCTAATCCCATAGGTGTTACAGTGGTAAAATTATTGGAAAGACATCATAATATCGTCAAGGTGCAAGGCCTTGATACCCTAAATGGCACACCTATACTCGATATAAAACCGTACACCTACTCTGACGTAAGAGATAAAATAAACGTCCCGAAATGGGACAAATCATTTCTGTTAGACAAGGACATGTCATAAAACATTCGGGCTCTCAAATGATATAATTAAAAATGTCAAACAATTTCCATTGATGCGCCAATTTTACGTCTACAAAGATACATACAAATCTAGACTACTACTGATAATAATAAAAAGATTTATAATAAACTATTTAGACGCGTGGAGTTAACTTTTATATCTTTGAACTGATATAGTCTCCTCAATTTCGTCCTGGCAAAGAGTGCAGATGAATTGAAAGAAAAAGGGAATGCAAATATTTAATTTCACAGGTAACTTCAGTTACTAATCTCTAAAACTTATGGTAATACTGTTGTCTGCGATGATATATTTGGAATCTTTTCCAAGAGTAGACCTTACCACTGTCTTGATGTATGTAGTTAAGAATAACGATCCTTTTCTCCCTAAGTCATGACGTATACTAAATCTGTTTGTACTCTCGTCTTTTACGTAATCATATTGTCCATATCCACAATGTCCAAGGAACATCCTCACAAAATTTATTACATTATCAGAATTGAGATCCTTCCATTTAAACAGAATAAATTCTTTAGGAGCTTTGCTAGCAATATTAATAGCTAAATCTGTGACCTTTTCTTCACTTAGAGAATCAAGTACAAGCTTAAATGCATCTTTGCTTATAATGATGGTTCCAAACCGCTCTATGTACCGGTGCCATTCTAGATGCTCTCCAAATATCTGATTTGCGAGTGTATTTAGGCTTACCTTTTTTTCTTCTGCTTCATTACGCAGCAGCTGTTCATATTCAGAATCTATTCTAAATGATATAGTGGCGGTCTTTTTTCGTTTAATCCTATAGTTATTATTATTACTATTATTGCTGTCATTCTTGTCCATTTTCTGTATCATCTTGCATATCGCCGCACTGTAAACGTCCTACCCAAATATTGTATATGCTAATATGTTATTAATATATGAATAATCAACAATTAGAAGATGAATTTGAAACAAATATACCGTTCATAAGGTCTGAAGAGCTAAAGTCGAAGCTTGATAGCAACGAACCTTTGATGATTTTCGACATTGGCGATAGGGAGAGATATACTAGACAACATATTCCAGGTTCTGCTTGTGCTGTATGCAATGAAGATTCAAAGAAAAATATTATGCCAAGATTGCC
>DATBGR010000569.1:0-6825 GCA_036557905.1 Nitrososphaeraceae archaeon
GATTTCTTATCTTAACAAATCCATTCTTGGTCAATAAATAAGTTAAGAAATCACTATCATTTACTCTCAGTCTTTCTCTAACTTTCTTGGGATTGTAACTCTTCATCCCTTCAGAATTCTGGAGTCACCTAAAACTTTCTCCTTATGCATACAAATATCTATTCAAGAGCTATAGAAAACCGTTAAGTTAACAGAGCTGACTAATTATTCATTAAGATTATATATTAGAATCTTGCAATCGATTTGCTAATTGAACTCAAGACAGAGGGAAGCTGAGATTATTAGCGATATTCTGCTCAAAGCCGCGAGCGAACCGGAGTTTAGAAATCAGCTCTTAAGAGCTCCTGCGGAAATTCTAAATCAGTATAATATCTCTGCTGAGGCCAAAACCGTAATCAAGAATAGTATTATTGATCTTACTCAGTGATAAACAAGACTATAAAATTGGATTTTCATGTCATTGGCCAATTTTTACTAGTGTTATTGTGGTATGATTTTCAAATCGATTTTAGAGTAGGTTGAGATTCCAAAAATGAGATGTGCCCCGCGTCTGACTCACACTTAGTCACAGGTAGCCATACATCTTCGTGTATTCCTCATAGTGCACTCTCTTTCACGGGGTTGCCTATTGCTCATATCGAGTCTCGATGCTATATTGATCCGAATGATCGCAAAGCAAATACACACCCGAATTAGCCTAGACAATCTATGTAATGACGTTTCCAAAATATAAATATCAGGATTCTATATTCAGCATTTTAGAAAGATTAAGCTCGAAGCCAGATATAGGAACTCTCAACTTAAAGCAATCTATAGCATGGGATGAGATTTCGCCTAATTCACCAATTCTATCTGATCCTATAATGACCTTCGCACATCTTCCGTCGATAAAATGAGAACTAGTCATAGGATCAGTTATAATGCCAGTGGCAAATGAAGATGCAAGAAATCCTTGCAATACTGATTTAGCGTCGGTAAAATTGGCCCCGGAGTATGCAAGCAAAACTGCCAAATGCCACTGCTCTAAATTTTTCTCATTATTATATACCTTTGCTATTTCAAATATCTTTTGTGGGTACGTTTCGTGAATATTGCGAGACAGATTCAGCATTAGTGATGGCATTAACGAATTGCGAAGAATATCAAGCTCAGAATTTTGTGCACCTTCGACAGTCAGTGATTTGTCAGGTTCAAATTTGTCCCCCATAAAATCAAACTGTATTTTCTTGTCTATGAGACTAAAATTATTCACTTCCAAGAATCCTAGACCAAGCATGGTTACTCTTATCACGTCGAAATAGTGTGAGACTTTGTTCAGATTTCCTGATTCATTAGAAGAAGGTATCGACGGGATGAGATTTTTTATTCCATAGCCGATTGCAACCTCTTCGACTATATCAATTTTATCGAAAATGTCCACTCTGTATCGTGGAATAGTGCATCTGATAGTCGACCTATTCTTCTTAATCGCTTTAGCATCTAAGCGACACTTCCCTAATGATGTTATGATTTCCTCGGAAGATAGTTTTGTACCGAGAGTACCGTTAACAAGGTCTGCTGTCACCAATATATGAGACAGTGCTAAATTCGGTGAATAGGCGATCGTCCTTGGAGTTTCAATAACTATCGTCTTGAGTTTAGATCCCATATCGTAAACCAAAGCCGCTAAAATCGCGATCATATCATCTGCGAGCTTACGGTCAACTGAAGTCACCTGAATGAATAGATCCGTTTTGCCTGATTCTAATGTGGCGGCACCATAACTTGCCAGTGGCGGTATTGAGATTAGTTTATTTTCATTGTCTAGTAACGCTGAGTATCTATTGCAAAAATTTCTTTGCAATTGACGATTTTTACTTACCATATCATCCTTCATCAAATCAGCAACTCTGGTTGCCGAAGATTTCTTTACAAAAGTAAAGGTAAAATCATTTGATAGTGATGTGTATCTTAGGGGAAATTTTATATCATTAAGGGGATAAATTCCAATCGATGCTTTGATCTTGTGTCTTGCAATACCTTCATGGAGATCGTCCTGAATTGATGATAATTGTTTGATAGCTTGAGTATCTAACTCCAAATCTCTGACTACTAGTCCACTTATAAACGGACGAGGTAATTTGTTTGGGTCATCAATCAAAATTTTATATCTATTCGTTCGGACTAGATTAATTTTGGGAGCTCCGATTTCGATACCGAGATATCCCCTTAGAGCTCTAGCTATCCCGTAGTCAGAGCTAAAGTCAGGCCTATTGGGATTATATTCAATTCTTATCTCACTATCCGAGATACTTTCAATATCCAGGGCAATAAATGGTAGTGCTTCAATTAGTTGCTGGACCGACATCCCAGGAAACCATTTTCCCAGTCTATTCAGATCTAAGTTTACAACCGGCATTTAGCAATATTCCTAAGCCAATACATCTTGTTGTTATAGAGTTCTCTTACATCACTTAGGCTAAGGCGAAGCATCGCGATTCTTTCGATTCCACCTCCCCATGCAAGCACACGATTCTTAATCCCAAGTGGTTCAGTCACTTGAGGTCGAAATATTCCCATCCCAAAAAGCTCCACCCATCGATTCAGCTTATCATTAAATATCATGGATTGCAAAGATGGTTCGGTGTAAGGAAAGTACGTGGGCCAAAATTTTACTCTTGTTATACCTAATTTTCTATAGAATTCTGTTTGTAAACCCATTAGGTCAGTTAAGCTAACATTGCTTCCGGTTACGACACCTTCTACTTGGCTAAATTCAACAAGATGCTTGTAAGACATTTTTTCGTTTCTAAAAACTCTGCCAATTGAGAAAATTCGAGCAGATTCAACTCCTTTATTCGCGAGGTACTTTAATGTAACTGGCGTTGTGTGAGTGCGCAGTACCAATTGTTCGGACTTTACTAAATCCCATTCATAGTTCCACCACCTCCTATGTGTCTGAGAAACATTCCGAACCTGCTGATTACTCGCAATATCCTCTTTCTTCATACCTTTCAGGTAAAAAGTGTCCTGCATCTCTCTTGCAGGATGGTCTTGCGGAATAAACAGAGCGTCGAAGTTCCAGAATGTAGATTGGATGGTCTCTCCTTCAATTTCCGTGAATCCAAGACTGACAAATGTCTCCTTTACTTCCTTGATCAGATCAGTTAAGGGATGAGTTCGTCCAGGGTACATGGAACTAACTGGAGAAATTACGTCAATTGGAAACGAATTTGGTTTACTAGATAGTTTATTAGAAATATTCATGTTCTCCAATGCCTGAAGCCCAGATGGAGTCACCTCTAGTCCTATATCTTTGTGATATTTCTCAATTACAAAATTGGGACGCTTCTTTAGCAGACTGAGGGCTTTAACCTCTTCTGCTGAGAGATCAGAAACCTGAATATTTTCTTTACCAATCCGCTCAATTAGCTTTTCCTCTTGTGAGGATTCAAGTGCCGAATCATTTACGAAATAAAATCTTTCTCCAGACTCTGTTGTTCCCTGTTGGATCCAACCGTTCTGTATCCTTGCTTTGTTTATTGCAGCTTCTAGTTCTCTACCCTCCAAAAGCCCACTTTTCTTAATAGAGTTCAAATCTTTGAGTCCGGATTTTAGAGCATCAACAAGTCTTCGTTCAGGCAGTTTCTTGATTATAGCCTCGAGTCCGTTCGAACCCAGAGTAATAATTGTTTTAGTGGATTCTTTTACATGAACGTACTCTTTGAATTTAAGTCTCTCTATACCTCTTCTGAGCTGGTCGATATTCAATTTAGTTGTGCTCGCTACAACATTTAGATCTACCATGTGCCCAGACCTAAGTTTCATCAAAATTGCTTTTTCTATTGGATGTATTATGTCGGTGTCGCTCATTAAGTCTTGAATTTGTCAATGGAAGAACACTTTTAAACCTTTAAACCAAGATGGCGTGTTGTAGAGATAGAGATGTCGGACTCCGACAACCCACACACAAACGGATCTCAAGAAAAGGGACCTGTCAATCAGAAAGATTCCTTTTCAGTTACACCGTGGGAAGTTGAAGGAAAAGTCGATTATGACAAACTTGTAGACAAATTTGGCACAAATGCGATAACTCCTGCCATTCTAGATTCTTTCAGAAGTATCACGGGAGAGATTCATCCCTTGTTAAGTTTAGAGTATTTTTATTCACATCGTGACTTAGACTGGATTTTAGAGAAATATCGACATGGTGAAAGATTCTATTTGTACACAGGAAGAGGGCCCTCGGGAATGGTACACATGGGCCATATTATGCCCTGGCTCTTCTCAAAATATCTACAAGAGAAATTCAATTCGAAACTTATATTTCAGTTAACTGATGATGAAAAGTTCCTATTTAACCAGGACCTCAGCAAGGAGAAAATAAATTATTTTACCCATGAAAATATTTTAGATATTATAGCCACAGGTTTCGATCCCAAGAAAACGAAAATATTAGTCGATTCTGAACACATACGACATCTTTATCCAATTGCTATGGAAATAGCTAGGCATATCACTTTCTCTACTGCAAAAGCTGTATTTGGCTTTTCGAATTCTAGCAATATTGGCATGATTGGGTTTCCTCCCATTCAAGCCTCACCTTGCTTTCTTCCATCAGTTATTGAAAAGGTACCGACTCCAGTTCTAATTCCAGCTGCAATAGATCAAGATCCGTATTGGAGGATAACCAGGGATGTAGCTACCAAAATGGGCTATTATAAGCCCGCGCAAATTCACAGTAAATTTGTACCTGGGCTAGGAGTTTCAGGCAAGATGTCATCTTCAAAACCAGAGACAGCTTTGTTTACCACAGACAGCCCAGAGATTATCGACAAGAAGGTACTTTCTGCCTTTACTGGGGGTCAAGCGACTGTAGAATTACAAAGAAAACTTGGAGGAAATCCGTCTATTTGCCCAGTTTTCTGGTATCTTCGCTATTTCTTCGATACGGGAGATGAATCGGAAGAGAGATTCTTAAAGTGTAAAATAGGTAATCTTCTATGTGGAGAATGCAAGGCTGATCTTTCAAACCAATCAAAAACATTTATCACCGATTTCCAGAAGCGGAGGGAAAAGGCCAAGGATACTGTAGACGAATTTATGTACACTGGAGATTCATTTTGAATACACGCTCATGAGATACAAGTCAACTATAGAATGCGACGATACTTATGAAGCAGAAAAATTAGCAGCATTCTTTGTAAATCAGAAGGATGAATATACGCTTATCAAGACTGCAAAGAATTGGGAAAATGAATTAGTGATTACTCTCGGGGACAAATCCTCTCATTGTATTGTCTTGAGTAACGAACTTTCTGCTTTGAAATTAAAAACCATAATTCATCAAATCTTAAATGGAAAGGCCAAATTATTCGAAAGCAGAGTTGAAGGATCTCTCTTACATATAGAATACTTTCTGACGTGATCTTACTCTGCTTTAGCAATGATAATCCTCCAGATTGAAATCCCTTACCTTATTGCAGCGATATTCCTGTATATGGCTCTAAATCGCTAGAACGTATGCCTACTTTAACTTAATTTACCGAAGCTGTCGGACCAATTCATCAGTCACGATCTGTTGTACATTTCTAAAGTACAAGCCAGTAGAATAGGGCATCAAGTCAATGTACTCTTCTATAGCCCGGATTAAATATGGAACCGCCCTCCTTGAAATATTTAACTGAAATTTCATCCACAATATCCGATCCTGCCTAAAATTCAATTTCTCTTTTAGATGTATTGGGGCTATTTCTCTAGTCCTTTCTTCAATCCTTTTATACCAATACGCCAGAATATCTGGATGCAATCCATCTTTGAGATTTGAGATTGCTAAATCAAGTTTATTGTCCGAGTAGTAATTGTAATTTGCCATGTTATTTGTCATTTTCCTGGTTAGTCGAAAAACGATAAAATCTAAATTATCAAAAATTATTGAGCTATATCTAATTTCAATTAAGCAACCTGCCTGAACCATCGATCTGGCCTAATCTTATCCTAGTAGATGAAATTGGCCGTCCGTCATCCGCTTTCACCATCTCAACAACTACGATTGCAATCGGTTTCAAACCATTTGCTTGCCTTATCTTGTTTAGCTCTTTGCCTCTCACTGATGTGTCGCTGCTAGCTACCAATACCTCAACTTCACCAGACAGCACAGCAGGTCCAAAAGTGGTGTGTAATTTGCTAATCGAATAATTCACATCGCCAAACTTGTTCCTAATTGCTTTTGTAAGTGCAGCTGTCCTAACATTATAGGAATGGTGAATTTTGGCTTTGCCTTTTACCTTACCAGCGAATTCATCACTAGTCACTCCAATTATTACACTATCTGCTATTTCAAAGGCTTTTGATAATAGAGCAAAATGGCCCACGTGTAATACGTCAAAGGTGCCTCCAGTAGCAGCAAGACTAAATTTCTTCAACGCTTGGTAGAAATACGCTTGGAAACCAGAGAATGCAAAGTTATTTTGACCTTACACTAGATCTTTATTATGCATGTGAAAATGTGGAAAAGTTAGTTAAGTTCACTTTTGGAATATCTTTACACATTGTGGAGGACAAACATTCTCACAAGCCATGCAGAATATACAATCCTTTTCTCTTATCATGAATGGTTTCTTTTCTGAGGCTGGATGTCCTGGAGTTTCCAACCATTCATACACATTTACTGGACAAGCTTCTATGCATGCACCATCTGCTACACATATATCGAAATCCACTGTTACTTCATTACCCCAAATTCCTAGCTGACCTGGTCCATCAACAGGTCCCCATACCTTAATTCCTTGATATGTACCTACTACTTGTCTTGAAGATTTGAAACCAGGATCAATTGGACCATCC
>DATBGR010000570.1:0-12183 GCA_036557905.1 Nitrososphaeraceae archaeon
TTTAGCACTGAAGAATAGTATTATTCGTATTTCCAACAGACAAGACACTGATGAATATACCGAACAGGCCGCATATATGGCACTAAATAAGAATCTCATAGATCCATTGCTTGCATGGAAGTTCATAACTGTGAATAAGCAAGGTGCACATCATATGATAACTCTGACGGATGAAGGTCGAAATGCACTAAAATTTCTCAATATTGAATAATTCCACCCATAAATAGTTCCAGATAAGACTCGTTTAGTGAATCGTGGGTTAGTCTTGGTCTGATGGCAATATTAAGGGCAAGGATGATTGGGATGAACTGATATCATATACGCTAAGGATCTCGTCTATCAAATTCTTTGCCAAGTTATCAAATACTTTTGTAGCGTCATTCAATAGTATGGTTTCGAAGTACTGTGTATTGTAACCATTGGTATAAAATGGATGATGTGGTATGTTGTAATTCGTCGATAAAAAATTATCCCTGATTAGCGAGATATATTGTTCTGGATTGTTTCTCATGGATTGAATTATAGAAGCGACAGCGAGTTTCAGCAGGATTGTGTTATTAGATAGAATGTCATATACTTTTTCCTCAACTACATTCCTAATCTTGTGATATTCCTTGTCATTATTTTCGAATTGTCTTACTAGAGTCTCTGCTTTCAATCTCTTCTTTTGTAGATCGTTGAGCTTAACCTCTTGTTCCTGACATAATTGGCAATAATTATCAAAAGATTTACCCATTGCATCTAGCTGCGTATCATAGTCTTGCAAAGTTCTGATTGAACTTTTCGTCATTTCCTCAAGAGAATCTACTTCTAATTTGAGATTGCGATACTTTTCCTCAAGATGCAATAGATTATTATCATCGACTAATCTAAGAATTCTTATGACATGCTCTGCATCTAATCCACTTTCTTTACTCAGTTTGTATAGTCTTACAAGTGATGCAAGGTCTCCCTTTGTCTCTAAATATATGTGGTTAAGATCGTAAATCTGCTTTAGTGTCCAACTCTCTTTGTAAAGTTGAGTTACCTCTGACTCTCGCATATTTAGGGCAATAGCTACTTCCATTGGTGATTTACCTTCAGAAAACATTTGATATGCTTGAGAAGATTTATATAAGGATTGTACTCCATTCGCCTTATCTAGTATACCTTTGATGTCACGAAGTGAAACTCTTGCCTCTTTAGCTATATCATGGTAGTTACGTCCACTTTCATACAAGTCCACAACAAGTTTTTCCTTTTCCTTTCTATTTAGTCCAACCATATCTCGTATCTACTACGTATATAGAAAGCTTCTCCTTTAAACCAGAATTACCTAATGTTTTCATTTGGTTATCATTATTACCATATATTTTATCGCGTTACCTGCTGTTTCCCTTGTTACCAAGAATACCGCCTAACGAACTCAATTATACCTTCGATATACTACTTTCAATGAAGATATCTTTCCTCTTGATGTAGTCGAACTGTAATGAGGATTTATCAACACCAGATAGTATCTCCTCACTCCAGAAAATGATTAATCTGGTGCATCAATATATTTATGCAGATAAAGTGTATCTTTTGAACATTATTTCCTTATATGTCAGCATAATTTACCTTCATTGTGTCACAATATTGCTACTAAATCAAGACTTATTTCAGTTAATTATCTCGACAAATATAATGAATTCTTTGCTAGCTCTAGTCTAACAAGAGATCAAGGATATTCAGCCCTAGGGGATTTGATTTATTTATGAATTCTGCTACGGGTCTCATATGTTAAAGACAATATAGATTTAGGAGAAAAGACAGAGAGTAGGTTGAAGACGCTAGAACAAAGTACAGGAAAATAATGTTTCTACGATATTTTCAAAAGTGAATCGACTTACAATCTCCCAGTTCTAACGAAAAACTATTTCAATTTCGCAACGTATAAAAACAAGCTGATATTGCATTATTTGTTCAATTGTCGAACCTGCTTACGGATTCTTGGCATCCAAGATTCTACATAAAAAATGAATCTGATACGTTATATCTTCTTCAAATTCTATCTAGAGAGGAATAAGCAGATTACCAACATATAGATTATTGAAAGATAATAGGAATTTACTTGAGGTATTGGGGGGAACATCCTTTATAGAAATTTTATTTTCTGCTTGCTGCTGTAGATTTATACCCATTATTTTCTATAAAGTTGCTCACTTGTATCATCTCATTCGGTTAGAATAATAGTAGTAGCAAGACCGTATCCATCACTAGTAGCGGATGAATATTGGATGTTCCATGAGATTCTTGCTCCACTCCTCCATATTACCAAAATACCAGTTTCTCCAGCAACAAATGGCTAACTACGCATCTTCATATTTCAAATAAATATTTAAGCATCTGATTTCGTTGTTTGGAACTATGGATATCGGAATCCATCCTATTCTCCTAACACCAGCAGGACAAATTTGATAATTCTGTGGACCAAGCAACAAGAACATTAGAGAACCCACCTTGCAAACCCTTGCACCCGCTTTAAGCAACTTTAGAGGGCTAGGCAATTCAGTTCCATACATATCTCTGGAAGTTCTAGGATTATAAGGTGGATCACCCATCCATCTATTAAATACTCTATTTGGAATACCACCGAGTATCTGTGCGTCAGCAACATAATCTGGATTCAGATGAGGATTTATGTCAATGGTGAAGGGGTATGAGCAAGATGAAGATGAAGATGATAGGCTCAAGACTGACGATAAAGAATTCTTTACTTTAAGAGATGAGAGTACTGCATTCGATGTCGCAGTAGCTCTTCCCTTGATACTACCGCTGCATACTTCAATTCTATTTTTCTCTATTCCGAAGATATGGTTAATCATTTCCTCGTACTGGTACGGATACCTGCCTCTATCTCTTCCTCGCATTCTGATTTGACCGGATATGAAGAAAGGGCTAGCACTTGTAACGTACAACATCCCTGTTGCTGGATGAGCATGTGTAATGATATATTTTTCGTCATACCTGATATGGTGAGTACATTTTATTAGATCGAGTATGTTTAGATGTGATTGATTCTTTCCGGTCACATACCACTTGTTTAAAATAGCAATAAAATAAAATGAAAAAATAAATTAATTTCTGTAAACTTATTTTTGGAACAATTGGGGGCGTTCTGCAGGTAGGTATCCGCTCATTAAATCGGATAGCAATTACTTACAAATCTGCTATAAATAATTCCTAAATTAGGTTACATTTTCTTATTATACACATACTTACTATTTATCAAAAAGTATTTAATTTACTGTTCCCCAGAATATCTGATTATTATTGGAAGAATCGTTACTCTCTTTATCTGTTGGGACAAGAGATTTCTACTTTTCATAATGAGCGAGTCTTTATCTTGAAAGTCATTAATGATAATTTAGTCTGGTCATATTCTAAAGAGGGTGAACAAATATCGCCTGAACAACCTTATCGCCTGAAATCTGAAAATTGTGCTCAAATTACGAAAGATAATCAAGGTGATATGTCTTTTGAGCCAAATCATATATCACCTTGTGTATCGCCTGAAGAAAACACTAAAAATCGTCCTCAAAATGGACCTGGTCAATACGTAATGCCGATAGTATCCCAGAAATTGTAAGAAGAGCATTCAAGCTATCATTAGAAAAAAAAGATGGGGGCTGTACATCTTGAATTAGCTCAGGACATTGCAAAAACGTATTCAACCATAAAACCAATAACTGCTCAAAAATTATCAAGATCTAGACCAAACAGGAGGCTTATAAGAGATGCTGCCAAGTTAATTTTAGAATCTGAAAGACCCATAGTTCTGATAGGTAATGGATGCATTAGGGGAAACGCCAGCTAAGGAAGTTTCTAGAAATAACTGGACTATATTCTATGAACACATTCATGGCAAAAGGAGTCATATCTGACAAGTCAGAAAGACATTTACAAACAATTGGAATTAGAGAAGCAGATCATGCATTGATTGCGATGAAAAAAGCAGATTTGGTAATCGCAGTAGGATATGATCTAGTTGAATATAATCCCAAGAATTGGAATGGAGATTTAGCAAAGACAATTATTCATATTGATTTTACTCCAGCCGAAGTTGATACATACTATTCGCCAACTATTGAAATAGCTGCAGATATTGAATACAGTATAGACACTATTCTAAAGGAATTAGAAAAACAGAAAATGGATAATACCAATGTGAAAGGCTTTCCATATAGAGATGTCCCGGAGCAATTCAAGAAAATCAAAACAGAGATTACATGGAGAAGCGAAAGATTCAGAAATGATATGCACTATCCCATAAAGCCTGAGAAGATAGTATCTGATGTACGCAACGCACTTGAAGAAGATGACATAGTAATATCTGATGTAGGTGCGCACAAATTATGGATAGCAAAAGTATACGATACCTATAAACCGAATACGTGTATAATACCTAATGGTTTCTGTTCAATGGGTTTTGCACTTCCTGCTGCAATTGCAACTCAGCTTGTAAAACCTAAACAAAAGGTTGTCGCGATGTGTGGAGACGGGGGATTTTTGATGAATGTTCAAGAACTAGAAACTGCAGTACGTTTAAAATTACCCATAATAGTCGTAATCTGGTGTGACTCTGACTATGGTATGATCTCTTCAAAGCAAAAATACGAATTTGGAATGAGTGTATTTACTAACTTTAATAATCCAGATTTTGTCAAGCTAGCAGAAAGTTTTGGAGCAATAGGATATGATGTGAATTCTACTGAGGAATTTAGCAAGATATTGGAACTGGCTAAAAAATCTACTTCCATTCCAGTTATAATATCAGTTGAAGTTGACTATTCAAGAAATCGTATTCTAATAGATGATAGCTTTGAAGGTTATACCTGATCAGATAATAAGCAAACAGCTAAAAGTTTATTTTTTTAAAAATTGATATTATATAAAAAATAATATCTTCAAGATAATATAACTAAATCAATTTAGAGATTATGAAAATTACTATTCAAATTATTAGGTGTAATTATCCAGTCATTCTATTTATGCCTAACCAACTGCTTGTTGCAAGTAATACTGTTCTTTATCTATTTTTTCTGGTCTTACACCTTCAATCTCCTGGAGGTTTTGCATTATACCTCTACCCCTTTTTATCTTCCCATCAGGTAACCTTATAGTCCCGTTAATAAAACCACTGCTTCCACATATGGGATTAAAAGACTTTTCAACTTTTCCGTTATGATACTTCGAAAGAGTTCGCTCTGATGTTCCATCAGGATATGCAAAAAACCTTCCAGTTCTATATACAATATTAGGATGATCCGAGTAAATAGAAGATGAAGATGATATTCGTGGTTCTTTCTCCCTAGTAAATGTAAAAATGATTCTAAGGTTTTCCATTTTCTTTGCCAATTTTAATAACCATTCATAATAAATTACATTCAAAGAAGGTTTTGCATCTTGCTTATTAGCAACATACAGTGTTGGGTTACTATAGAAAAGTGTAAGATTAATGTCTGTATCTTTAGTATCCTCCACAAATTGTATCAGGCATCTTGCAGATTCTGCTCCATTAGCACCTGACCAGTAAGCTATGTCCTTTTCCAATCCTGCAGCTATCTTCCATAGGAAATGATTCTTGTTTGGATTCAATCTGATGCTTATCTTATCTCCTATTTTTAATTGCTCAAAGAAATATGCTGCAAATCCATCAGCCTTTCTAGTAACTGAATTGATATAACCATAAGGCTTCTCATCCTTGATTGTTAGCTCAATTAAATCTCTAGTTGGTGAAGATGCAATCGAATATGTACGTTGTACCATACTCTCTTCTAATTTGCCAGATGCTGTTGGGCGCATAAGCAGAACACTTATAGTTACAAACTCGCCTACTGTGAATTCAAATCTCTGAGACTTATTTATAGGAGTAAAAGTATAGGTATACGTATCGGCAGTCTCCTTTACACGGTCAACTATTTGCCATTCGTATTCTTCTGTTGTTGTTTTAGACATTCCGAATCACCTAATTCATCTAAATTCATATAAATGCTTTAGCGTAATCTCTAGCAAAACTAAAAAATGATATTGGCTTATTACCTGTAATTTCCTGAACAACAGACGATATTCCTGATGCATAACCACCTCTGATATCATTATACATCTCCAGCAAGAGAGGAATTAATTGGTCTGAGACACCTATATCTTTCAATCCTTGCCTTGCTTCATCATCTGTTATATTAATATAAGATATTTTTTTCCCTATTTGGTTTGAAAGTATTTCTGCGGCTTGTTTGTAAGATAAAGATTCAGGACCAGTAACGTTATAGGTTTTATCTATATGTTGTTGTGGATCATTGACAGTTAACAGTTTTGCTGCCACTAATGCACTATCTCGTGCATCAACAAAACTAACTTTACCATCACCTGCTGAAATATAAAATGAACCCTGACTTTTTATCGTATGGCTAAAGAACACCACAAAGTTTTGCATGAAATAGTTTGGACGCAAAATTGTAAATGGGATAGATGATTCTAGGATAACATTTTCTGCTCTACGATGTAATCTCGATATCATGGATCCGGAATAAACATCTAGCCCCAGCAAAGATTGATTCACTATGTATTTAACTCCTTGTTTTTTTGCTATCTTGATAATGCCGGAGGTGATCTCGATCATATTCTTAACAAATGGTACAAGTAGAAACAATTTTTCACCACCTTCAAATAGATTGTCAAATGTCTCTGGCTTGCAATAATCTACATGTACTATTTCTAGACCAGAAGATGTCATAGAGTACCCATCTAGGTTACGAACTGCAACTCTAACTTTTTGCCCTGAAGCTAAGAGATGCTTTACTATCTCACTACCAATTGTACTACTTGCCCCAGTTATCACAGTCACAATATTATTATTCATTTTCTGATTGTCCTTCTGTTAGATATGTCAAACATCTATCCATCCATCCAATTTCTTGTCACGTTATCTTGTTACCCTTAGTAGCAAATATGAGTCCTATTTACTACTTAGATTCACTTTAGGAAATAAGGTAAAGGTATCCACAACAGGGTTTGAAATTACTGAATTGTCTTTGTCGACTATTGCAACTCTTATACTATATGGAGAATTTTCTACTAACAGCGGGCCTTGTATATGAAATGTGCCAGTACTCTGTACAGCTTCTTGACTTCTAAAGTCAGGACCCCACGTAATAAACTGGCTAGAATTGTACCTATGAGTTGGGATAACTTCTAGATCTAGTATACCGTCGGTATCGTCATACCTGTGACTAAAAACTGGACGGCCAGCTAGATTTAGAATTGTCACTTCATATGTTATAGCGTTTGCAGGAGGAATTGTTATATTCTTGGGTATGAAGGATAACACAGTTCTCTGTAATTGACTAACATTAAGTGGGATTTGACCACCAATCATCATGTTCATATTTTTACCTGTTTCAAATGCACTTCCTACACTTATTCGTGCATGTACAGAGGGATTAAGCCTATCGTAATACTCATAGATTCCTGGTTTTGTGAAACTGTGTATATAAGACCCACCATTAGATGGAATGAAATTTGAATCAAACTTTACTGGAGGACTATATGTGCTATTTGAAACCGTAGTAACAGTATGATATACATGATCGTCATTAAACCATATGACAGTCATTCCCGATGGAATTGATACATCTATTGGATCAAAAGTTGACTTCCCAGTAGAACTAAACGGAATTGTAATTGCATACGATGGCTCTTGTCTTAATTGGTAGAATATGGGTGGTGGGAAAGTAGTCTGTGTTAGGCCCTGAGCATATAGCGCTGTAGTATAAAAAAATGGTGAGATCAGTATCAGAATAACGGGCAGGAGTACTAACAGTCTTTTTTCCTTCTGAGGGTTTCTATTGTTTTTAGCATCTATATTTTTCAAAATTTTTTTGATATCTGCCATGTTCTATATTTGAGTAATATATCTATTTCATTCTTTTTAATCTCTGGGTAACAAAGTTAACCGACATCAGCAATTGTTTGCAAGATTTTGTATATCTGTGATCTATCGGATGGATAATATTATTACACATTTAACTTGAAGATCTTCACTAACAATGATTGAATAGCATGAAATATGTGTCAAATTTAAGTTTTGGTATTAGTGATCATCTAAAATGTCATAGAATTAGATTGTTCACGAATATGATACCATTATTTTTATTTCATAGTCTAGCGTTGCTTTCTATTTACTACTGTAATAAGTACTATTTGAAACATTACGCAAGGAAGGAGGGATTTGTAATATTCTTTTGTCTGTTACTATAGGTTCAGGAGGCAAACCGTACCAACGTCTAAGCCTTCTCTGTTGAAGGTTCATAGCATCGCTTGAATATGTTGGTCCAATATGTCCAATCCATAAATAGACTAGTATTATAGCGGTTAAAGAAAGTCCCATGACCAATATTGCCCATGCGATAGGAACAAGGTTATTATAATTGTTAGATAACATTTTATGATGATTCAACGACATGTTATTGAAATCCTCACATCTAATGAAATAATTCTGCATCAAGATTTATATTTTATATCTAACAATGTTAACTTGTATTTGGAATATTCTGCAATTAGACTGAATTACAGATTGTAAAATATAATGAATTCTTGTATTTATTACCTTTCATCATACTTTCAAAATTGTATACTGAGCTGTGGTAATGATTGAGATATTATTTTGCAATAGTGTTGATTATCTCTGACAAATCACGTACGGTAATCAATCAAATATACTATGTATTAGCAATTTTTAAATTTTTTCTAGTTCTCCAAGAACTAAGTATTCAGTAGTACTCTGTGTTACTATCTCAATTATATCATTTTTTATATTCATTAGTATATCTACTATCTTATTAATTCCATTAATTAGAATGTCTACTAGTAATTTTAATATGATTTTTTGCATAACAATCCATATTCCTATTGTGTATATTAGAGTTGATGACCTTTGCTCAACCTTAGGTGGGGAACATACTAAACTACAGTCAGTTTATGACATACTCTTCTCTTTTAGCGATACAAGAGACAAATTAGATATAATATTCAATTAATGCTCGCTAGATTCCTCTGATATAGTTATTCTATTTCATTTTTGTCAGCAAGTTTCTTATTACTTATAAATCATCCTTTCACATGGACACATGACTACGGGTAGGTACTTTAATAGAGGGGTAATGGCGTTAGACTCTCCATATATTGGACACGTAGTAAGAGAGACCTTTGACAAAATTGTTATATTTGGAGAAGGAAATGATAGGTATGACATACCCAAGTCTGAAATTCAGACAACCGGAAGAAATGTCTTAATTGGTCTTTGTCTCCAAGAAATTACAAATAAATATAAAGTAAATCGCGAAGAGCCATTACCCACAACTGTACCATTAGAGCCATGGATTCAAGGTGAAAATATTGATCTAGCCAGCTTCGAAAGAAAATATCCTAAAGGACTGTTTAACAAAGGAGTTAGAGTTCTGAATGAAGATCACATAGGACATGTAATGAAAGAAACAGATGAAAAGATAGTAATATTTGGTGATCACAACTATAGATTTGACGTTCCCAAATCAGAAATCAAAGAAGTAGGCAGAAATGTGATCTTGAATATAGATTTTCCAGAACTAGCAAATAAATACAAGATAGATAGAAATGCACCATTACCTACAGGAGAGCCAATTGAGAAGATAAATGATGAAGCTTATCCAGAAGTATATCATAAAGAAGTCAAAAGAGGAGAAAGAGGAGAAAGAAAAAAACAACAAAATGGAAATAAAGAAACAACAAAAAAGTCTATCCTGTCTAATAGAGAAGTAAATGTGGATAAGAATAATGAGGATGGCAATAAGGACGATGATAATACAGCGTCATCAATCTTTAATATGATAATGGGTACTAATAAAAGAGATAGTCATCATTCTCAAAATACAACATCATCACCATCATCAACTGCAGTAATTGCTCCTGTTGAAATAGTTGATACTAAAACACTGGTAGCTAGAACCCAAGACCGAATGTGGAAGGCATTAGAAGGTCGATATCTATATGATTCATCACTAAGAGATAGTCAAGCTTTTCTCTTTAATCATGTCAACTCAAAGGTTTCACTTGTGATAATGTATGCAGATTTAGTTGGCTCGACTAATATGAGCATGACTCTGCCTGTCGACAAGGTGGTCACAATAATTAGAGCATTTACGTATGAGATGACTAATACTGTGCGCAGCTATGGCGGTTATGTGCTAAAATATGTTGGTGATGCAATAATTGCTTTTTTCCCTTCGGGCTACAACAAACTATTAGCATGTGATAAAGCTGTTCAATGTGCAAGTTCAATGATAACTGTAATTAAAAAGGGAATTAATCCTATATTAAAACAACACGACTATCCAGACCTTCGTGTTAAGATAGGTATCGACGAGGGTGAAAATGTAATAGTTCAATACGGGCATGATAAAAGTTCTTTTATCGATATTCTTGGATACTGCATGAATGTAACTGCTAAGCTAACTTCGTTAACGAATCCAGATAAAATTACAATAGGCAAAGATGTTTATGATGTATTGCATCCAGAAATAAAGACCAAGTTCAAGGAGGTTATATATAATATGGAGAGCTGGAAATATACAGATAGGCAGACAGGAAGACTTTATGGACTCTATACTCTACAAGATTAGTGTGTATTATTATAACTCAGCTTTATTGCTGATTTCTCAGCACGTGCCATGATATATCATAAGATCTGTGTATAAATATATTTTAGATTATATTGTAAATATTATATTGAAATGAGACAAAATCAAGAATTAATTAGTGAGCTACTTTTACAATTAAATCCGGTTTATAGTAAATGCGAGAAATTCGGTAATCAGATTTGTGATTGCGGCTATTGTCGTGTTGATGGTTGAATAGTTAAGAAGATAAAAGAGAGAAATGAAATGCCAATAGATCCAGATTTTCCAAAAAATAATCAAGTTATAGGAAAGCATAAGCATGCGGATGGTGAGCATTATCATTTTGTTTGGGGACCAGGTAGATCTGATGCAGAAACATCAGCTAAACCAGAAGTTCAAGAGTCGTACAAGACAAGGGGAGAAGAATATCTGCCATTAGGAGTACATGGAACGATGGTGGCAGTTGACTGGGACTCTTGTTATGCAGATGGTGCTTGTATCGAGGCCTGTCCTGTACAAGTGTTTCAATGGTATAGAACAGAAAATGACGTTCCGGCGATCGAGTTGGCTAATGCTACCAGCGCAGGAACTGGTGAAGACCATGATAGGGATGGACGTATTGACTATACAGATAAATCGGATCCTATTAGAGAGCATGACTGTATCTGGTGTATGGCTTGTGTATCGGTATGTCCTCCTCAAGCCATTAAAGTTGATCAGTCTAATTTAGAATATCATGAAAAGGCTGCAGGAACATTTAATGAGACATTAGCTAAAGGCAGTGCACCGCCACCCCATGCTCACTGAGGGTGCTGAGACTTTTAATATAATAGGTGAAATAAAGTCAGGTAGATCAAGTTATGTTTATTGTCATGGTCAGATTTCCACCAATAAATCCGAGTCAAGATAAAGAATTTAGGGAATGGTTTGAGTGGTCTAATCAACTGTTAATGAAATTTCCAGGATTTATATCACGAAGACTCCTGGTAGGGAAGGATAGAAGCTACGCAGCAATAATTGAACATAAAGAATATGACACTTTTACGGCTATGCATTCAAGCAATGAACACAAGTTGGTACATGAAAAAGCATTCTCTCTATTTAATGGCAAACCAAGACCTGAATTCTTTCAGGTAGTTAGTACATCAACTTGATCTGTATGGCAATCGATTCCTTAAGAACTGATATATCATTATACGAAACTATGAAGGCCAAGAATGAAATCGAATCTAATGCATTAAACATTGATATCTTATATTGATGATATTAAAAAGTAAGTAAACAAGAATGTCATTAAGAGTTGACCAATCATACATAAACATACAAAATACTTGTCTACACAAAATTACATCTGCTTTTTTGGATCAACACCAAACATTACAAATGTATTATAAACTTGTACTGGTTGTTACTTGGTTGCGGTGATCTATAAATTAACAAATGACAAAATGAATAATAAAGAACAGGTAAGGAATGATCATCCGGCAAGAACAACTACTATTACGTT